>NZ_JBFBCG010000023.1:0-100833 GCF_040683105.1 Streptomyces sp. NPDC051020
CCCGAGGATGACGACGTAGCCGTCGCCTTGTCCGGCATTTGCCCATGTGGGGGACTCGAACACCTTCTTGGGCGAGCCAGAGGTTTTATCTCAAGCTAAGCGCTGTCCCGGCACTGGACCTGTCGCGCCAGGGTCGCCAGGAAGTCGACGACGGCTCCTGGGCCGTTCAGCAGCAGATCGGCCCGCTCGGCCAGTTCGGGCACTTCCGCGCTGCCGCTGCAGACGAGCAGGCCCGGGATGCCGTCGGGGCTCTCGGTGCGGAGCTTCTCCACGGCGGCGTACGCGGCGAGGTCGCCCAGGTCGTCACCCGCGTACAGAACGGACTCGGCGCCCAACTCCCGTACGTACTGGGTGAGCGCCATACCCTTGTCCATGCCCGGCGGGCGCAACTCCAGGACCAGACGGCCCGGTTCGACGATCAGCCCGTGCCGGGCGGCGAGCGCACCGAGCGGTCCGCGCAGCGCGTCGAACGCGGCCTGCGGGTCGGCGGCGCGGCGGGTGTGGACGGCGAGCGCCCGGCCCTTCTCCTCGATCCAGATACCGCGCCAGGAGTCGAACCGTTCGAGCAGGCCGGGGAGTTCGGCGCGGACCGCGGCGACGCCCGGGTGCGGGGCGGGCGCGTGGACGGTGCCGGAGACGGCGTCCCAGCGTTCGGCGCCGTAGTGGCCGAGAACGACGAGGTGGTCGAGGCCGGGGACCCCGGCGAAGCCGCCGTGCCGGACCGCGACGTCGGCCGGGCGGCCGGTGATCACGGCGACGGAGGCGACCTTCGGCGCGAGCGCGGCCAGGGCCGGGACGGCGCCGGGGTGGGCGCGGGCCTGTTCCGGGTCCGGGACGATCTCGGCGAGGGTGCCGTCGAAATCGAGCGCGACGACGGCACGGTCCGGGCGCGCGAGGATCGCGGCCAAGGCTTCTCGGCCGGGTGGGGTGGTGGGGGTCGGGAGCCCGGACGGGATCTCGCTCGGCGCGGGTACGTGCGGATTGCTGCCCATGGGTCGAGCCTATCGGCGTACCGCCGGGCACAGCATGGGGCGACGTGGCATACCGGCGGTGTCCGAGCGTGACGGCTGCCGGTTCAGCGACGTCCCCGCCGAGCCTCCCGGATCCGTCGCAGCCGGTTCACCGTCACCGGGTCCTCTTCCAGCGCCCGCCGGTCGTCCAGGAGCGCATTGAGCAGCTGGTAATAACGCGTCGGCGAGATGCCCAGGCCCTCCCGGATCTCCCGCTCCTTCGCCCCCGGACCGGGCCACGAGCGCCGTTCCACGGTCAGGACCGCACGCTCCCGGTCGGAGAGCCCGGAGCCAGGGCGGTCGGCGGGGCTGTCGGCAGGAGGCTCCGCTTCGGCGGAGCCGTCGTCGGGGGCGGTCATATGAGCCAACCTATCGCCCGCCCCCGAACCCGCTACCCGGCCACCCGCCACTGCGCGTGCTCCGCCTTCGACGGCGAACGCCTTGTCGAGACGGCGAAGCGTAGCCTGCTGAGCTCGGCAGAAGGCCTGGTCGAAGGCGCGGTCCAGGGCGCGCTCCAGGGCTTTGCCACCCTTTTGTATGGATCCTCAACAAACAGGAAAAGTGGACTAGACCTATTGGGGGTCCTCGGGCGAAACTGTCTCCCGTGAAACACGTCATCGCCCTCGATGTGGGCGGCACCGGAATGAAGGCCGCACTGGTCGGGGCCGACGGCACCCTGCTGCACGAGGCTCGGCGCGCAACCGGCAGGGAGCGCGGACCCGACGCCGTCGTGGAGTCGATCCTCGCCTTTGCCGCGGAACTGCGCGCCCACGGGGAGCAACACCTCGGCGAGAGCGCCGTCGCGGCCGGTGTCGCCGTGCCCGGCATCATCGACGCGGAGAACGGGATCGCCGTCTACGCCTCGAACCTGGGCTGGCGCGACGTCCCCATGCGCACCCTGCTCGGCGAACGGCTCGGCGGCGTACCGGTCGCGCTCGGCCACGACGTCAGGACCGGCGGCCTCGCCGAGGGCAGGATCGGCGCGGGCAAGGGCGCCGACCGCTTCCTGTTCGTCCCGCTCGGAACCGGCATAGCCGGGGCCATCGGCATCACGGGCACCATCGAGGCGGGCGCGCACGGGTATGCCGGCGAGATCGGGCACATCGTGGTCCGGCCGGACGGGCCGGCTTGCGGGTGCGGACAGCGCGGCTGCCTGGAGGCCCTCGCGTCCGCCTCCGCCGTCAGCCGCGCCTGGGCCGCCGCGTCGGGGGACCCGGAGGCCGACGCCGCGGACTGCGCGAAGGCCGTCGAATCGGGTGACCCCGCGGCCGTACGGGTATGGCAGGACGCGGTCGACGCGCTCGCCGCCGGGCTGGTCACCGCGCTGACCCTGCTGGACCCCCGCGCGCTCATCATCGGTGGCGGCCTCGCCGAGGCAGGGGAAACCTTGTTCGTACCACTCCGTGCGGCCGTCAAGGAGCGTGTCACGTTCCAGAAGCTGCCCGACATCGTCCCGGCGGCCCTCGGGGACACCGCCGGATGCCTGGGTGCAGGGCTGCTCGCCTGGGATCTTCTCTCCACGGAGGTATCCGCCTGATGGCCGGACGCTCAGACAGCACAGTTCTCGCCGGGGCCCGGGTGGTCCTTCCCACCGGCACCGTCGAGAACGGCCGGGTGATCGTCGAGGGCACTCGGATCGCCGGGAGTCCGGCGGAGGGCGTCGGCACCCCGTGGAAACCACCCACCGACAGCAACCGCCCACGCCCCCCGGCTGCGTCCACACCGTATCCGGATGCCCCCCGGACCATCGATCTGACCGGCCACTGGGTCGTCCCCGGCTTCGTCGACATGCACAACCATGGCGGTGGCGGTGCGTCCTTCACCTCCGGCACCGTGGACGAAGTCCTCACCGGCGTCCGCACCCACCGCGAGCACGGCACCACCACCCTGGTCGCCTCCACCGTCACCGGCGAGATGGACTTCCTCGCCGAGCGGGCCGGGATCCTCTCCGAACTGGTCGAGCAGGGCGACCTGGCCGGGATCCACTTCGAGGGCCCGTTCATCTCGCCGTGCCGCAAGGGCGCGCACAGCGAGACGCTGCTGCGCCACCCGGACCCGGCCGAGGTCCGCAAGCTGATGGACGCGGCGCGCGGCACCGCGAAGATGTTCACGCTCGCCACCGAACTGCCGGGCGGCATCGAGTCGGTGCGGCTGCTCGCCGAGCACGGGGTGATCGCCGCGATCGGGCACACCGACGCGACGTACGAGCAGACCGTCGAGGCGATCGACGCGGGCGCCACCGTCGCCACCCACCTGTTCAACGCGATGCCGCCGTTCGCCCACCGCGATCCCGGTCCGATCGCCGCGCTCCTGGAGGACGAGAGGATCACCGTCGAGCTGATCAACGACGGTACGCATCTGCACCCGGCCGCCCTGGAGCTGGCCTACCACCACGCGGGCGCCGCCCGCGTGGCGCTGATCACGGACGCGATGGACGCGGCCGGGTTCGGTGACGGCCGGTACCAGCTGGGTCCGCTCGCCGTCGAGGTCAAGGACGGCGTCGCCCGGCTCGTCGAGGGCAACTCGATCGCGGGTTCCACGCTCACCCTGGACACCGCGTTCCGCCGGGCCGTCACGCTCGACCGGATCCCGGTCGAGGACGTCGTGCGGTCCATCTCCGCCAACCCGGCACGGCTGCTCGGCGTGTACGACAAGGTCGGCTCGCTCGACCCGGGCAAGGACGCGGACCTGGTGGTCCTGGACGCGGACTTCGCGCTCAAGGGCGTCATGCGCAAGGGCGAATGGGTCATTGAGCCCGAACTCGCATGATTTCAGCCATTCTTGACAGAGAGCCGAATACGTAACGAAGAGGCAGCGGTTGACCCGGAGGTCTGGGCCGACCGCTTTCTCTTTGGCATGATCGCTTCGTCAACAGCAGGGAAAGCGCGTTCTGGCAAGGGATCCGCGCTCCGGCACGGATCGAAGGGGTGACCGAGGTGATCCTCACGGTCACGCTGAACACGGCACTCGACCTGACGTACGGCGTCCCGGCGCTGGTCCCGCACACCAGCCACCGCGTCGGTGACATATCCGAACGCCCCGGCGGCAAAGGGCTCAACGTCGCCCGGGTGCTCTCCGCACTCGGCCACGAGACCGTGGTCACGGGCTTCGCCGGAGGGGCCACCGGAGCCGTACTCCGCGAGCTCCTGGCAGACCTCCCGCCGCGCGACGCACTCGTACCCGTCGCCGGGAACACCCGCCGCACCATCGCGGTCGTCGACGCGTCCACCGGCGACACCACCCAGCTCAACGAACCCGGCCCACTCGTCAGCGCCGACGAGTGGACCACCTTCCTCACCACGTACGAGAAGCTCCTCGCCGACACGGACGCGGTCGCACTCTGCGGCAGCCTGCCGCCCGGCATCCACGTCGGCGCCTACGCCGAACTGGTCCGCATCGCCCGCGCCGCCGAGGTCCCCGTTCTCCTCGACACCAGCGGCGAACCGCTGCGCCGGGGCATAGCCGCCCGCCCCGACCTGATCAAGCCGAACGCCGACGAGCTCGCCCAGCTCACCGGCTCCCGCGACCCGCTGCGCGCCACCCATGACGCCCGCCGCCGGGGCGCGCACGGCGTGATCGCCTCGCTCGGCGCGGACGGCATGCTCGCCGTCACACCCGAGGGCACCTGGCGGGCGGCGCCGCCGGACCGGGTCGCGGGCAACCCCACCGGAGCGGGCGACTCCGCGGTGGCCGGTCTGCTGTCCGGTCTCGTCGAGGGCCTGAGCTGGCCGGACCGGCTGCGCAGGGCGGTGGCACTGTCGACGGCGACGGTGCTGGCACCGGCGGCCGGGGAGTTCGACCGGGCGGCGTACGAGGAGCTGCTGCCGCGCGTCGGCATCGAGGAACAAGCACCAGCGGTCTGAGTGGCGCGGAACCAGCCCGCATCGCGCGCCCGGCACCGTCCCGGATCATCCCGCACCACACGAAGTCCCAGGGGGCAGCATGCCGCTCGTCAGCACCGGTGAACTCGTCTCGGCCGCCCAGGCCGACGGACGCTCAGTCGCCGCCTTCAACGTCATCACACTGGAGCACGCGGAGGCCATCGCCGCGGGCGCGGAACGCGCCGGGGCACCCGCCATCCTGCAGATCTCCGAGAACGCCGTGAAGTTCCATGGCGGTCGGCTCTCCGCCATCGCCGCCGCGACCGCCGCCGTCGCCCGCGCCTCCCACGCGCCGCTCGCGCTCCACCTCGACCACGTCGAGTCCGTGGAACTGCTGCACCAGGCGCACGACGAGGGCTTCGGCTCGGTGATGTTCGACGCCTCGAAGCTGACCTACGAGGAGAACGTGCGGGCCACGGCCGACGCCGTCGCCTGGGGCCACGAGCGCGGGATCTGGATCGAGGCGGAGCTCGGCAAGGTGGGCGGCAAGGAGGGCGAGGCCCCGCTCGACGCCCACGCCCCCGGCGTCCGGACCGACCCTGCCGAGGCCGCCGCCTACGTCGCGGCGACCGGCGTCGACGCGCTGGCCGTCGCGGTCGGCTCCTCGCACGCGATGACGGAGCGCACCGCCGCCCTGGACCACGCCCTGATCGGCCTGCTGCGCGACGCGGTCCCGGTCCCGCTGGTGCTGCACGGCTCCAGCGGCGTCCCGGACGAGGAGATCCGCCAGGCGGTCGCCTCCGGCATGCGCAAGATCAATGTGGGGACGGCGCTGAACACGGCGTTCACCGGCGCGGTGCGCGCGTACCTGGCCGAGAACGCGACGGGTGTCGACCCGCGCAAGTACATCGTCCCGGGCCGCGAGGCGATGGCCACGACGGTGGCGGGGTTCCTGAGCCTGATGGGCTGAGAGGCGGTCGGGCTACCTTCGATCGGGAAGCGGGCGGGGCCTGGTGCGTGCGATCGCAAGGCGCCGGAAGGTCCTCGGATGGGGCCTCCCCTGCTCGAACGAAGCTGAGAGCTCGGGGAAGGAGCTACTAGGGCGTTTCGGCAACGCCGCGAGCGTGCGTGCCAGGGCACGACCGCCCGATCAGAGGTAGCCCGACCGCCTCTGACCGCCCGGCACAGACGGAACCGGCCCCACCGCCCTCGTCGGGTGGTGGGGCCGGACTGCGTTCCCGGGTTCAGCGCGTCTGGTGGCCGGCCTTCAGCGACAGCTGGTCCAGGTTGGCGTCGCACTGGTCGCCCTCGTTGCACGAGATCATCAGCGTGTTCGAGCCCTTGTTGAGGTTGACGTAGGCGTACGTCGTCGTCCAGCCCTTCTCCAGGTCGCCCTCCGGGGCGTGCGCGAAGTTCGTCATGTTGATCGAACGGGGGGCCTCGGCGTTCACCGTCAGCGACGTCTTGGCGTCCTTTCCGGGCACGCCGTACGTCACGAACAGCGTGTACTCGCCGGCCGCGGGCACGTCGACCGACCAGGTCGCGGACCTGCCGACCTCGTTCAGGTTGATGTACTGGCCGTTCGCGCTCTTCGCGCCCTTGACCGAGTTGTCGAGCGTGGCCGTGCCGCCGAGCTTCAGCGTCGCGGCGTCCTGCTTCGGCAGCTCCGCCGGGGCCTCGGAGGACGTCTCGGACTGCTTCGGCTTCGGGGACTCCTCGACCTGACCGGCGGGACCGGACGAGGTGGCAGCCTCGTCCTTCTTGTTGCTGTCCTTGCCGTCGTTCGTGATCATCGCGACGCCGATGCCGACGAGGACGACCGCGACGACCGCGAGCGCACCGATCAGCAGGCCCTTGGTGTTCGGACCGCCGTTGCCGGGACCGCCGCCGCGGCCGCGGCCGCCCTGCACCGGGACGTTCGCGGTGGGACCGCCGCCGGGGTACGTCTCCGGGGCGGCGTACTGGGCGTTCGGCCCGCCGTACTGCGCCTGCTGCTGCCCGCCGTACGGCTGCTGCGGCGGCACCTGCTGCCCGTACTGGCGCTCGCCGACCGTCCGCACCTGGTTGTACGAGGTCCGGGGCACGCCGGGCTGCGAGACAGGACCCGGATAGCCGTAGCCGCCCTGCCGTGGCGACTGGGCGCCGGACGCCTGCCCGTCCTCGTACAGGTAGCCGAACGGATCGTCGTCCTCGGGTGTGCTTGCGCCGTTGTTCCCGGCCGTCATCCCTGGGTCACTCCTCACCATGTCGCCAGCCGTCGCCGAATATCGCCAGCCGGCCGAGCCTACCTCGAACGGAGCACACGCAGAATTGCCGTCGGCCTTCGGGGTGCCGTGCCGGAACCGGGGCGGGTTACCGGAACGGACCTGCCGTGAACGTCAACCGGCCCTGCGGTGAACCTTCGACCGCGACCGCTTCTCCACATACATCCGCTGGTCGGCGGAGCGCAGCACCTCTTCGGCGGTCATGCCGCAGCCGGCCCAGCCGATCCCGAAACTCGCCCCGACCCGCACCGCACGGCCATCCACCCGAATGGGCGGAATGATGGCGTTGCGCAACCGTACGGCCAGGTCTGCGGCGTCCGCGGCACCGAGCCCGTCCGCGAGGACGACGAATTCGTCACCCCCGAGCCGGGCGACGGTGTCGCCGTCGCGCACACAGGTGGTGAGCCGCCGGGCGACCTCGATCAGGACGGCATCGCCGGTGTGGTGCCCGAAGCGGTCATTGATGGACTTGAAGCCGTCGAGGTCGCAGAAGAGGACCGCGAGCCCCTTCGTCCCGTCGTCCTGCTCGCTGTCGGGCGCCACCGCGTGCACATGGTGGTCGTACGGGCCGCCACCCGCCACCGCGTCCGCCTCGAAGCCGTCGGCCCGGAAGCCGTGCATCCGGGCGTCCATGTCCTCGGCGTCGCCGTACGCCGCGTCCAGCGCCTCCACGGCGGTGGTCGCCGCCGAGTACGGGCGCTCGCAGAGCCGGGCACCGAGCCGGGCGCGCAGCTCGGCGCTGTTGGGCAGGCCGGTGAGCGCGTCGTGCGAGGCGCGGTGCGCGAGGTGCAGCTCGTGGCGCTTGCGCTCCTCGATGTCCTCCACATGGGTGAGGAGGAAGCGGGGGCCGTCGGCGGTGTCCGCGACGACGGAGTTGCGCAGCGAGACCCAGAGGTAGGTGCCGTCCCGGCGCCCGAGCCGCAGCTCGGCGCGGCCGCCCTCGGCGGACGTACGCAGCAGGGTGCCGACGTCCTCGGGGTGCACGAGGTCGGCGAAGGAGTGGCGGCGCAGGACGGAGGCGGGGCGGCCGAGGAGCCGGCACAGTGCGTCGTTGGTGCGCAGCAGCCGGCCGTGCTGGTCGCCGCCCATCTCGGCGATGGCCATACCGCTGGGGGCGTACTCGAAGGCCTGGCGGAAGGATTCCTCGCTGGCCCGCAGCGCCTGCTGCTCCCGTTCGAGCCGGACCAGGGCACGCTGCATGTTTGCTCGGAGCCGGGCGTTGCTGATCGCAATGGCTGACTGGGACGCGTACATCTGGAGGGCCTCGCGACCCCAGGCACCGGGGCGGCGGCCGTTGCGCGGGCGGTCGACGGATATGACACCGAGGAGGTCCCGGCCGCCGCCGGACGCGTACATCGGGGCATAGAGCCGGTCCTGCGGATGCCACTCGTCCTCGAAGCGGGGCTCGGGACCCTCGGTGTGCCACTGCGGTACGTCGTCGTCGAGGAGGACCCAGCCGTCGGTGTGCGGTATGAAACAGAGCTCGTCCCAGCACTCACCCATGGAGAGCCTGCGCTCCCAGGAGCTGCGCGAGCCGACGCGGCCGGTGATCAGCGCTTCGGCGGCGGAGTTGCCCGCGAACGCGGCGACGACGAGGTCG
Organism: Streptomyces sp. NPDC051020; assembly: GCF_040683105.1. NCBI lineage: Bacteria > Bacillati > Actinomycetota > Actinomycetes > Kitasatosporales > Streptomycetaceae > Streptomyces > Streptomyces sp. NPDC051020. Next base: position 8,696 of record NZ_JBFBCG010000023.1, read on the forward strand.
CCGTCGGGGCGGACGAGATTGACGCAGGCCAGCTCGTACCCAAGACCGGTGACGATTCCGTCGGCCACGGTCTGCAGTGTGTCGGCCAGGCTCCGCGCCGTGTTGAGATCGGCGACGGCCTGATGCAGCTGCCGCATCGTCGCTAGACGAACGTACGGCTCCGACTCGGCCTCCATTGTTCGCACTCCCCGAGACCTCGACAGCACTCCAGGTTTCATATCGACGTACTTGTTCGCAGTGTCACCGCCACTGAATCACAGTGAGCTGTGCACCCGGTACACAGGGTCAACAAATATTGCCCTCTGTGACTCAAGTCACAACAGATGATAAAGGGGACCGAGTGGCCTCCGGGAGAGGCCCTTGCTTTTCTTGAACGCAAATCTGTACGTTGCGCGGCGTCGCGCCTCGTCGCATTGTGCCGTGGCGGTGCGGCCCCATGGGGCCGGAGTCCTAGGACCCGGCTGGTCCCCTGGCCCGATGCGACCGCGCGCGGGCTACGGCTAGCGTGCCGGTGTGTTGCAGACGAAACCCCCCACCCCGCGATCCGAGCCCATCCCCCACGCCTCCGAGCCCATCCCCCATGCTGAAGGGGTGAGCAACGAGGAGTTCCGCGGCGCCCTCGCCCGGCTGGCCGCAGGCGTGGTTCTGATCACCGCCCAGGAGCCGCCGCTCGACGAGAACGGGCGCGGCGAGGACGTGGGGATGACGGCAACCGCCTTCATGTCCGTGTCACTGGACCCGCCCCTGGTCCTGGTGAGCCTGCGCAACGGCTCCCGGATGGACGACCTGCTGGGCGAGCAGCCGTTGTGGGCGGTCTCCGTGCTCGCGGAGAGCCAGCGGCACATTGCGGGACGGTTCGCGATGAAGGGCCGGATCAGCGATCGGCTGCTGTTCGACGACATCCCCTATGTACGGGGAGAGGTGTCCGGCGCACCTCTGATCGGCGGCGCCCTCGCCACTCTGGAGTGCCGCACGGAGCAGCGGGTGCTCGCGGGCGACCACACCCTGGTGATCGGGCGGGTGGTGAGCGCGGCGCTGCCGAGCGCGGACGGCGGGCCGCTGACGTACTTCCGGGGGCGCTACCGGCAGCTGAGCCGACCCTGAGTTCCTCCAAGAGGAGCTGACAGAACGGCGCCCGGCTGGCCCGGGCCGGAACGGATCGCGGGCGCGGCCCGTCCGCCACCGCCGGAGCGGCCGCGGACGCCTCCTACCAGTCGCGGCCGGAGCGGCCGCGCTTCGTGTCGCCGCGCTGCTTCTTCTCGCGCAGCCGCCGCTCGTTGATCCCGCGCGGGATCCTGGTCTTGCGGCGCGGCTTGGGGGGCGGCGCGGTGGCTTCGGCCAGCAGCGCGGCGAGGCGGACGAGTGCGGTCTCACGGTTGCGCCACTGGGAGCGGTGCTCCGACGCCCGTACGGTGACCACGCCGCCCACCAGCCGGCTCTCCAGCCGCTGGAGCGCCCGCTCCTTCCACACCTCGGGAAGCGACTCGGTCGCCGCGAGGTCGAAGCGCAGCTCCACCTGGGAGTCGCTGGTGTTGACGTGCTGACCGCCGGGCCCGGAGGACCGCGAGAAACGCCACATGAGTTCGGCCTCCGGCAAGGAGACCGAACCGCGGATGACATAGGGCCCGGACATGACACCCATGTTCCCCGGCTGGAGACCCGTTCGTCACCTCCTTTTGCCGCACCGGACCGTCGGCCCGGCTGCGAATTCGGTAAAGAAAGCAAAGAGACCAGGAACCTCTCGGTCCTCCGCCTGCGTTATGACGGGTGACGGTAGCTTCGTGAACGCATGAAGCCCGCACACGACGAGGAAAGGGACTTCCCATGGCAGTAAGCCTGTCCAAGGGCGGCAACGTCTCGCTCACCAAGGAGGCCCCGGGCCTGACCGCCGTCACGGTCGGCCTCGGCTGGGACGTCCGTACCACCACCGGCACCGACTTCGACCTCGACGCCTCGGCGATCGCGGTGAACGCGGCGGGGAAGGTCGTCTCCGACGGCCACTTCGTCTTCTTCAACAACAAGTCGACGCCGGACCAGACCATCGTCCACACCGGTGACAACGTCACGGGCCAGGGCGAGGGCGACGACGAGCAGATCAACGTCAACCTGGCGGGCCTCACACCCGACGTCGACAAGATCGTCTTCCCGGTCTCCATCTACGACGCCGAGACGCGCAGCCAGAACTTCGGTCAGGTGCGCAACGCGTTCATCCGCATCCTCAACCAGGCCGGCGGCGCCGAGATCGCCCGCTACGACCTGAGTGAGGACGCCGCCACCGAGACCGCGATGGTCTTCGGCGAGCTGTACCGCAACGGCGCGGACTGGAAGTTCCGCGCGGTGGGCCAGGGATACGCCTCGGGTCTGCGCGGCATCGCGCAGGACTTCGGCGTCAACCTCTGACGCAGAGCCCAGGGGCCTGAAGGCCCGAACAACGGGAGCCCCCGGCCGATTGTTTTCGGCCAGGGGCTCCCGTTCGTGCGCCTGCCGCCGGCCACTCGCCAAGGCGCCGATGACCTTATGCCGCATATCGGATGACGTTCCCTCACAGACGGACAAGATCCGGTCAAATCCTTGACGCGCCCCTGCCAATAGCGCTGCGTCGGTGCCACTCTCACCGCAGCCCCCTCACGGAGCTCATGGATCGAGTGAAGGAGAACGAGTGAGAACCACTCTGCGTGCCGCCGCTCTTGCCGCAACCGCCGCCATGGTCGTCATCGGTGTACAAGCAGGTCCGGCCGGTGCGGCCCAGGACCGCGAGTCCGGGGCCACCGCCCTGCCTCTCAGCGCGTCCCAGCGGGTCTCGGCCCTCAAGGAGGCCCAGGCCCAGGCTGCCTCGACCGCCGCGAAGATCAAGCTCGGCAGCAAGGAAAAGCTCGTCGTCCGCGATGTGATCAAGGACGCCGACGGCACGGTTCACACCCGATACGAGCGCACCTACGACGGACTGCCGGTCCTCGGCGGCGACCTCGTCACCCACACCCGTAAGGACGGTTCGCTCAAGGGGGTCTCCAAGGCCACCGCCGCCGACATCGCCGTCCCGTCGACGACCGCCGCACTCGCCGCCAAGACCGGTGCGCGGAAGGTGATCTGGGCCGCCACCGGCAAGCCGGCGCTCGCGTACGAGAACGTGGTCAAGGGCGTCCAGGACGACGGGACTCCCAGCGAACGCCACGTCATCACCGACGCCGCGAGCGGCAAGGAGCTCTACGCGTACGAGGCCATCGACACGGGGTCCGGCACCAGCCAGTACAGCGGCACGGTGAACCTGGGCACGACGGCCTCCGGGTCCGGCTACAACCTGACCGACGGGGGTCGCGGCGGCCACAACACGTACGACCTGAACGGCGGCACCGCCGGCACCGGGACCCTCTTCACCGACGCCGACGACATCTGGGGCGACGGTCTCGCGACCAACCGCCAGACCGCCGCCGTCGACGCCCACTACGGCGCCGCCGTGACCTGGGACTTCTACAAGAACGTCCTGTCACGCAACGGCATCGCGGGCGACGGAAAGGCCGCGTACTCCCGGGTCCACTACGGCAACGCGTACGTCAACGCGTTCTGGTCGGACAGCTGCTTCTGCATGACGTACGGCGACGGCTCGGGCAACATGAAGCCGCTCACCTCGCTGGACGTCGCCGGACACGAGATGAGCCACGGTCTGACCGCGGCCACCGCGAGGCTCAACTACAGCCGCGAGTCCGGCGGTCTCAACGAGGCGACCAGCGACATCTTCGGCACCTCGGTCGAGTTCTACGCGGGCAACAGCAGCGACGTCGGCGACTACCTCATCGGCGAGAAGATCGACATCCGCGGCAACGGCACCCCGCTGCGCTACATGGACAAGCCGAGCAAGGACGGCCTCTCCGCCGACTCCTGGTCGAAGACCGTCGGCCGGCTCGACGTCCACTACTCGTCCGGGCCCGCCAACCACTTCTTCTACCTGCTGTCCGAGGGCAGCGGCGCGAAGACCATCAACGGGGTCTCCTACAACTCGCCGACCTCCAACAACTCCACGGTCACGGGGATCGGGCGCGACAAGGCCATTCAGATCTGGTACCGGGCCCTGTCCACCTACATGACGTCGACCACCGACTACGCCGGGGCGCGGACCGCGACCCTGAAGGCGGCGACCGATCTGTACGGGGCGGGGGGCGCGGAGTACGCGGCCGTCGCCGCCGCCTGGTCCGGAATCAACGTGAAGTAGCTCTGCCTCTGCGGTTCCAGGAGCCGGTCAGCCCTTCGCGGCGGGCCGGCTCCTGCCGTACAGCCAGGTGTTCCACAGGTCTGTCAGATGCAGGCCGGTCGTCTTCTCCACATAGGCGGTGAAGTCGGCCGTCGACGCGTTGCCGTGCCGGTGCGCCTTCGTCCAGCCCCTGACGAGGGCGAAGAACCGCTTGTCGTCGCCCACCGCCTGCCGGATTTTGTGGATCACCATCGCCCCGCGCCCGTACACCGGCCCCTGCGAGATGTCCGCGGCCGTCGGCGGATCGGCCGGCGGGAACGCCCAGTTGGCATCGCTCGCGAAGGCGCGGTCGAAGCTGTCCTGGACGGGGACGCCCTCCTTGTCCGCCTGCCACAGCCACTCCGCGTACGTCGCGAAGCCCTCGTTGAGCCACATGTCCCGCCAGCTCTCGGGCGTGACGGAGTTCCCGAACCACTGGTGGGACATCTCGTGGACGAGGAGCCCGACGTCCGGCGGGCCGGGGAAGAACGGCCGGTTCTGGGTCTCCAGCGCATACCCGGCGTCGTTCGCGCGGTCGACGATCGCGCCGGTCGAGGAGAACGGATACGGGCCGAAGCGCTCGGCCTCCCACCGCACGATCTCGGGGATCCGGGCCAGGGCCCGGGCGCTCGCCGCCGCCGACTTCGGGTCCACGGCCGTGAACACCTTGATGCCGTCGGGGGTCGTCGACGCCTTCGTGTCGAAGTGCCCGATGGCGAGCGTCGCGAGATAGGTCGCCATCGGGGCGGCGGTGTGCCAGTGGAACGTGGTGGTGCCACCGGAGGTCCTACGGGACGTCAGCTCGCCGTTGGACACGGCGGTCAGGCCCTTGGGCACGGTGACCGTGAGGTCGTAGGACGCCTTGTCGCTCGGGTGGTTGCTGCCGGGGAACCAGGCCATCGCCCCGACCGGCTCACCGAGCGCCACCGATCCGTCCGCCGTCCTCAGCCAGCCCTCCTTCGACCTGTCGGGGTCGGTGAGGGTCTGCGGGGAACCGGAGTAGCGGACGACCGTACGGAACGTCCTGCCCTTGTGGAGGTGGCTCTCCACCTCGGCATCGGGGCGCAGCGTCAGTTCGTGGGCCGCCCGGTTGACGGCGGCCGGCCGGCCCTCGACCGTCGCGGACTCGACGGTCAGCCCGGCCAGGTCGAGATTGAAGGCGCTGAGGTCCTGGGTGGCGCGCGCGGTGATCACGGCAGTGCCGCGCAGGTGCTGGGCGGCCGGGTCGACGTCGAGGGTGAGGTCGTAATGGATGACGTCGTACCCGCCGTTGCCGGCCTTCGGAAAGTACGGGTCGCGCAGACCGGCGGCGCCGGGGGTGCCCTCCACACCGCCGATCCCGGCGGAGCAGGCGGTACCGAGAGAAACGACGGTGGTCGTGACGAGGACCAGGATCAGAGCGGTGGGGCGCACGCAGATAATCCTATGTGCGGAATGTCGGTTTGGCGGATCGGCGAATGCTCACCTCGAATCCCGGTTCCGCAGCAGCGCCGCGATCTCCGCGAACCCGCGCCGCTCCGCGTGTTCCAGCGCCGTCACCCCGTCGCCGTCCGGCAGACCGGGGGTCGCACCCGCCGCCAGCAGCAGTTCGACGATCTCCTGGTGCGCCCGGCCACCGTCGCCCAGGATCACGGCCTCCAGCAGGGCGGTCCAGCCGAGCCGGTTGACGTGGTCGACGTCGATGTCCGTGACGCGGAGCAGCTCCCGCACGTAACCGACATGGCCGCGCTCGCTCGCCGGGATCAGCGCGATGCCGCCGAACCGGTTACGGAGCTTCAGGTCGGGACCGGCCGGCAGCAGGGTGTGCAGCATCGCGACGCTGCCGGTGACGCCGGTCGCCAGCCAGGGACTCTCCTCGCGCCGGTCCTGCGCATCGGGGTCCGCACCCGCCTCGACGAGCAGCCGGGCGAGCTCGACGTGGTCGCCGTGGACGGCGAGGAGCAGCGGGGTGCGCCGCTCCTCGTCGCGGACGTCGACGCGGGCGCCGCCCTCGATCGCGGTGCGTGCGGCATCGGTGTCACCGGTGCGCGCGGCTCGGAGCAGGTCGTGATCGAGGGCGTTCATCCGTGGTCTCTCCCGGGCTGTGGTCGGCTGTCCTACTTGGCGAGTGCGGCGACGCCCGCCTGGGCGAACTTCTCGTCGAGGTCGCCGCTGGGGGCACCGGCCACTCCGATACCGGCCACCGGTGCACCCTTGACCTGCACCGGGGCGCCGCCCGCGAGGAACAGGGTGCCAGGGATGTCCTTCAGGTTCGGAGTCTGCGCCAGACGGCCGGCGAGCACGGAGGTGGGGGCGTTCCAGGAGACGGCGGTGTACGCCTTCTTCTCGGCGGACTCGTACGCCTGCGGGCCGGAGCCGTCGCCGCGCAGCGTCACGACGGTGTTGCCGTTCCGGTCGACGACGGCGACCGCCACACGCTGGTTCTCCTTCTCTGCGGCGTCGAGGGCGGCGCGTGCGGCCTCGGTGGCGGCGGCGACGGTCAGATGGGTGGTCTGCTGGAGGTTCCGGTTCGCCGTGTCGGCCGTGACGGCGGCGGCAGGGGCAGCGGCCGGGGCGGAGGCGCTCGCGGACATGGCACCGAAGGTTCCGGCACCGAGCGCGGCGGCGGCGACGGCACCGGTGAGGACACGGGTGCGCAGCGACATCTTCTTCATGGTGGGGCTCCTCGACGATTCGATTCGACGGTGTTCCGCTCGGGCGGTGTTCGGCTCTGTGATCGATCCTCCGGCCGGATCCGGCCCCGTAACGTCGACGTACCGGCTCGACCCCGCACGCGGGACGGCTGACGGCCCCATCGGCCGATCGGTTGATGCGGAGGTGGCCCCACCGGGTCACCATGGACGTATCCACGCAGGTCAGCAGCAGCCCTTCGGCAGTCGGCAGGGAGTACGAGGTACGAGGTGGAGCACCGAACCGAAGCCGCCGACCCGGATGCCCGGTGGCTCGCTCTGCTCATGCACGCCGCGTTCTTCCTGCTGCTCGGTGCCTCCCTGGCCCGCTTCCTGCTCCGCCACCCGGGCGAGGACCGCACCCCGTGGATCATCGCGCTGTCCGGCACGCTCGCCGCGCTGTATCTGCTGGGCCCGGCGCTCGGCTCACGCCCCACCCCGCGCCGGCTGGCCCGGCTCGGCGTGCTCGTGGCCGTGTGGATGGTGCTCGTCGTCCTCGCGCCGAGCTTCGCCTGGTGCGCGGTGCCACTCTTCTACACCGGGCTGCGGCTGCTCCCACCGCGCGCCGCACTCGCCCTCGTCGCCCTGCTCACCGTGCTCGTCGTGGCCGCGCAGCTGCGGCTGGCCCACGGCTTCGACCCGAATCTGGTGCTCGCGCCCCCCGCCGTGGCGGCCATCGCGACCGCGGTCTTCGTCCACATGCAGCGCCAGGCCGTGCGCCAGCGCGAACTGATCGACGATCTGCTGCGTACCCGCCGCGAACTCGCCGCCACCGAACGCCGCGAAGGCACCCTCGCCGAACGCCAGCGGCTCTCCATGGAGATCCACGACACCCTCGCGCAGGGCCTGTCCAGCCAGCAGATGCTGCTCCAGGCCGCGGACCGCACCTGGGACGCAGACCGGGCGACCGCCCGCCGCCATGTCCGTACGGCCACAGGCATCGCCGAACGCAACCTCGCCGAAGCCCGCCGCTTCGTCCACGACCTGGCACCGGCGGATCTCGCGGAGGGCGGCGGCCTGGAAGCGGCGCTGCACGCACTGGCCGCCCGCGAAACGGTGCAGTCCCAGGGGCTGCTCACGGTCCGCTGCCATGTGGAGGGGGCACCGCACACGGCACTGCCCGACCGGGTGCAATCCGCACTGCTGCGCATCGCCCAGGGCGCGCTGGCCAATGTGAAGGAGCACGCGGACGCCACGGAGGCCGCGCTGACACTGACCCACCTGGACGACCGGACCGTCCTGGACATCGCCGACAACGGCCGTGGCTTCACCCCGCCCGCCCCGCGTCCGGCAGCGGGCGTACGCGGCCACGGGCTGCCCGCGATGCGCGCCCGGCTGCACCAGCTCGGCGGCACACTCACGATCGAATCGGTACCGGGCGAGGGAACCGTCGTCTCCGCCGCGGTCCCCATGCCCGCCCCTGCCCCGTCGCCCTCGCCGGAGGAACCCTCATGACCTCGCCCGCCGTACGGATCCTGCTCTGCGACGACCACGCCGTCGTACGCGCCGGGCTGCTCGCTCTCCTGGGCAGCGAACCGGACATCGAGGTCGTCGGCGAGGCGGGCAGCGGAGAGGAGGCCGTCGCCCTGGCCGCCCGGCTCACCCCCGACGTCGTCCTGATGGACCTCCAACTGGGCGAAGGAATCGACGGCGTCGAAGCCACCCGTCGCATCGCGGCCACCGGCGTCCACGTCCTCGTCCTCACGACGTACGACACCGACGCCGACATCACCCGCGCCATCGAGACGGGCGCCACCGGCTATCTGCTGAAGGCGGAACGCCCGGAGGAACTGTTCGCCGCGATCCGCTCGGCGTCCCAGGGCCGCACCACGCTCTCCCCACCCGTCGCCGGCCGTGTCATGGCCCGCATGCGCAGCCCCCTGCCGACGCTCACCGACCGCGAACGCGACATCCTGGGCCAGCTGTCCCAGGGCCTGGGCAACCGGGACATCGCCCGGGCCCTGTTCATCAGCGAGGCCACGGTCAAGACGCACCTGGGCCGCATCTACGACAAACTCGGCGTCGACACCCGCGCGGGCGCCGTGGCCGTGGCGAAGGAGCAACGGCTGCTGCCGTGAGCCGGAACGCCTGCGGCGAGGACCACCGCAGCGCCAGGCACTCACGGTCCCGGGGCCGTGGGGCGACTCGCCGCTCCGGCGTCGGTGCACCCCCGGGCATGACACCATCGAACCGTGCTCGACATCGGCTACTCCCTCTCCCGACGCTTCCCCGATCCCCCGCAGACCGACTACCGCCGCGCGGACGTCCACGCCCTGCGGCACGACCTGTTCTCCGGGGACGTCTACCTCGCGGACACCAAGGCGGACCGCGAGGTATCCACAGCCTGGGGATGGGTGCCCGTGCTCGACTTCGCCTGGGCGCTCTGCGACATCGTCGAGCAGATCGACCAGGACCCCCGCGGCAGCCGCTCGCACCGACGTCAGTTCGCCGAGCTGGACTTCACCGAGTCGTCCGACCGCATGCTCTTCGAACGCCGATTCGGCTGGGTCGATGTCGAAGCCGACTGGATGCCCGGCGACGAGCCCCCGCTCACCTTCAGCCACTCCCTGCTGCGCCGCGAGGCCCGCGACTTCCTGCACGACCTGATCGCGGACCTCGCCGACATGCACGAGGGGCTCGCCGACAACCCCGTGATCTGGGACCTCCAGGCCCGCTTCCCCCGGGTCTGACGAGCGGATCCCGGACAACCGGCTACGCCTCCACCCGCACCCCGATCTGCGCCGCGAACGCCGGGGCCAGTTCCATCAGCTGCACCGGACTGATCACCGCCCCCGCCAGCCGCTCCACGCCACGGGCGATGTCCAGCTCGGCGGCCGTCCGCAGGTCCACCGACTCCATCCGTACGGAACTGAAGTCGGCACGCTTCAGCACACAGTCCCGAAACTCCACCCGCACCAGCTGCGCGTCCCCGAAGTCCGGCTCGGACAGCACGCAGCCCTCGAAGACCACGTCCTTCAGCCGCGCCTTGCGCAGGTTCAGATAGTCGATCTTCCCGCCGCGCACATGGACCCGCTCCAGCACCGCGCCGTGCAGCTGCACCCCGCCCAGCCGCGCGTCCGCCACCTCCACGTCACGCAGCGACGCCCCCGCGAGATCGGTGCCCACCCCCCGCACCCCCGTCAGGACCGAGTCGATGAAGCGGGCCCTGATCAGCTCCGTACGGTCGAGCGCGCATCCCTCCAGCGCGCAGTCCATGAACCGGGCGCCCGGCCCCGACTCGTCCGAGAGGTCCGTCCCCTCGAACCGCACACCGTCGTAGTCCCCGTCCGGCTCCAGCCCCACCCCGTCGTACGGAACGAGCGGCGGCAACCGCACCTCCGGCCGTCGCGCCGCCGCCACGGCGTCCTTCCCGCCACCACTCCTGCTGTTACGCGCCATGGCCCCATCGTGACCCACACCACTGACAACGCCCCCGCACCGATGTCACACCCGGGCCCCGGCGGACGTCACCTCTTTGTCATCGTTCACGACGACGAGGAGACAGGGACGCATGCAGCGCATCCACATCATCGGCGGCGGACTCGCCGGGTTCACCGCAGCGATCACAGCCGCCGAGTCCGGCGCCCGGGTGACCGTCCACGAGGCCCACCACACGCTCGGCGGCCGCGCCAGGACCGCCGAGGGTCCGTACCCCACCAACGAAGGACCCCACGCCCTCTACCGCCACGGACCGCACTGGGCCTGGCTCGCACAGCGCGATCTCCTCGGCCCGGTCGCCACGGTGTCGCTCCTCCAAGCCACCCGGCTCCGTTTCCGGCTGGACGGCACCCTGCGCCGCACCCCGCCCCCCGGCCTCCTCCGGCTCACCCGCCGCGCCGGACACGCGCCCGTCGACACCGACTTCCGTACCTGGGCCACCGGCCAGGCCGGCGAGGAGACCGCCCGCGCGGCAGCGCACTACGCCGCCATCGCGCTCTTCCACCACGACCCCGGTTCGCTCTCCGCCGCGTTCGTCCAGGAACGACTGCGCCGCGCCGCCGCACTGCCGCCCGAGGCGCGCTACCCGGTCGGCGGCTGGGCGCAGCTCATCGACCGGATGGCCGCCCGCGCCTGGAACATGAGCGTCCGGATCGAGACGGCGACCCGGATCGACCCGGGCACCCTCGACACCCTGGCCCGGACCGGCCCGGTCGTCGTCGCCACCTCCCTCGACGCCGCCCGCAGCCTGCTCAACGACCCCACCCTGGCCTGGGACAGCGGCAGGACCGCCCTCATCGACCTCGCCCTGCGCACCCGGCGCGGCGACGCGTTCGCCGTCTCCGACCTGGACGCCCCCGGCTGGATCGAACAGGAGGTCCGGCAGCGTCCACCGGAACAACTCAGCGGCGCCCAGGACCACACCCCCGCCCCGGCAGGGGTACGGCTCTTCCAGGGCCAGTTCCCCGTCGCCCCCGGCGAGTCGAAGGCCGCCGGAATCGCCCGCGCCGAAGAGCTCCTCAACCTCGGCCACCCGGGCTGGCGCGACCGCACCGAGTGGCGGCGCGAGGCCCTTGCCGCCGGCCGTACGGGCGCGGTCGACCGGCCCGGCACCACCTGGCGGGACCGTCCCGCCATCGACCGCGGCAACGGCATCTACCTCGCGGGCGACCAGGTCGCGGCGCCCGGACTGCTCAGCGAGGTGTCGTTCAACAGCGGGCTGGAAGCGGCCCTGCTCGCCGTCGGAGCAAGCCAACGGCCCCGGACGTCCCGACCCGTCCTTGACCTCGAGCACGGTTGAGGTCGCAGGGTGATCCCCGAAAGCCAACCGACCCGGGGAGCCCACCATGCATGCCGTCCGCCTCCACACCTTCGGACCCGCCGAGAACCTCACGTACGAGACGACCGACGACCCGGTACCCGGCCCCGGCCAGGTCCGGATCGCCGTCGCCGCAGCCGGTGTACACCTCCTCGACGCCGCCCTGCGCGAGGGCATGACAGGGCCGTTCCCGGCCCCCGCCGAGCTGCCCACCATCCCCGGCCGCGAAGTCGCCGGAACGGTCGACACACTCGGTGAGGGCACCGACCCCAGCTGGCTGGGCAGGCGCGTCGTCGCCCACCTCGGCATGGCCCCCGGCGGCTACGCCGAACTCGCCGTCACCGACGCCGACAAGCTCCACCCGATCCCGCCCGGCCTCGACGACGCCGAGGCCGTCGCCATGATCGGCACCGGCCGCACCGCCCTGGGCATCCTGCAGTTCACCGAGCTCGGCCCCGACTCGGTGGCCGTCGTCCCCGCCGCGGCGGGCGGCATCGGCACCCTGCTCGTCCAGTACGCCACACACGCCGGAGCCACCGTCATCGGCCTCGCCGGCGGACCCGCCAAGGTCGCAGCAGTGAAGGCCAACGGCGCCGACCTCGCCGTCGACTACACCCTCCCCGACTGGCCGGCCCAGGTCCTCACCTACCTCGACGGCCTCGGCCGCCGCGCCACCGTCGTCTACGACTCCGTCGGCGGCGTCACCGCGCGCGCCGCCGTCGACCTCCTCGGCAAGGACGGGCAGCACATCGTCTTCGGCTGGTCCGGCGAAGGACTTCACAACGGGTCCCCGCTCACCTTCACCGACGAGGAACTCGCCGAACGCGGCATCACCTCCCAGAGCGTCCTCGGCCCGGCAATGATGCAGAAGGCGGGCGGCCTGCGCGCCCTCGAAGAACGCTCGCTCGCCGAAGCCGCCGCGGGCCGCCTGCGTCCCGCCGTCCAGCGCTTCCCGCTCGCCGAGGCGGCCGCCGCCCACCGCGCCCTGGAGACGCGCGGCACGATGGGCAAGGTCGTCCTCGTCCCCTAGGCCCTGTCCGGCCGATCTTCGTGGGTCAGCCGCCGAGCTTCACCAGCGCCCCGTCCGTCAGCCGGTACACCGTCCACTCGTCCTGCGGCCGCGCACCCAGCGACTCGTAGAACGCGATGGACGGGGCGTTCCAGTTCAGCACCGACCACTCCAGACGCTCGTACCCCCGCTCCACACAGATCCGCGCCAGCTCCGTCAGCAGCGCCTTGCCGTGCCCGCCGCCACGCCGGTCGGGCCGTACGTACAGGTCCTCCAGGTAAATGCCGTGCACCCCGCGCCACGTCGAGAAATTCAGGAACCAGAGCGCGAAGCCCACGATCTCCCCGTCCTCGTCCGACTCGGCGATGTGCGCATACGCGGCCGGCCGCTCGCCGAACAACGCCTCGTGCAGCTGCTCCTCGGTGGCGTGCACCTCGTGGAGCGCCTTCTCGTACTCCGCGAGATCGCGGACCATGGAATGGATGACAGGGACATCGGCAGCAGTAGCGGTACGAATCATGGGGGCAGCGTAAGCAGCCGCCGCCCACCGGCTTCCCTCTACCCCCGGCCCAGCAGCTGCCGGGCGATCTCCGCCTGCTCCAGCCCCAAACGGCTCTCCCCGTCCGTCACGTCCCAGATGCTGTTCTGCAGCGCCCGCCCCAGCGTCCAGGCACACGCCCGCTCCCGGTCAAGACCGAGGACCTCCGTCATCAGATCGAACCGCCACCGCACCATCGACGCGTCGAACCGGTTGTGCAGGGCGGGCATCAGATCGAAGCCGGGGTCCCCGGCCAGCGGTTCCCGGCGCCCGCCTCGCCCCACGCACGCAGAGCGACCGGCTCCCCCGCACTCTCCTCGTCCGCTGCCTGGAGCTTCAGCGCCGCGCGCCGCCCGTCCGACGCGCGGACCACCGGCAGCACCAGCGCGCACATCCCGTGCATCGCAGCCCCGTCCAGCCGCAGCCCCCACTCGCCCAGGAACCGGTCCGCGAGCCCCGGGAGCGCGGCCAGGAACGCCCGCCCGGTCTCGTCGTTGTACTTGGACCGGGTGGCGATCAGCGCGTCCGGAATGTCAATCACGCACCCGATCGTAGGCCCGTGCGTCAATCGGTTATGCCCCCCAGCAGCCCGGCCCCGCCCACGAACCCGCGCTCCCTCCCGACGCGCACCCTGCGCGCCGTCCGCTCCTGGATCCGCAGCGCGCCCGGCACGTACATCTGGCTGACGGCCCTCTTCATCACCACGGTCGTGGTGCATCAGATGTCCCCCGACTTCGAGGAGGACTTCCTGCGTCAGCACTCGACCAACATCCACGAGCTCATCCGCGACCCGGCACGTGTCCTCATCTCCAGCGCCTTCTGGATCGACAGCGGCAAGTGGCTCCCGTACGCCTTCCTCTTCACGGTCTTCCACGCCCCCGCCGAACGCTGGCTCGGCACGCTGCGCTGGCTCGCGGTTGCGGCGCTCGCCCACATCCTGGCCACCCTCGTCAGCGAGGGCGTCCTCGCCTGGGCCATCCGGCACGGAGAGGCACCCCCGTCAGCGGTCCACACCCTGGACGTCGGGGTCAGTTACGCACTCGCGGGCGTCGTCGCCGTCCTCACGTACCACGTCCCCCGGCCCTTGCGGTACGTGTACCTCTTCGCCGTCCTGGTCGTCTACGGCATCCCCCTCGCCACCGGCCCCACCTTCACCGACCTCGGCCACGCCACCGCCGTCCTCATCGGTCTCGCCTGCTATCCGCTCACCCGGGGGAGGACGAAACCGCCCCCGCGCAGTAACCTCCCGTCGCACAAGAACTCGGCTTCACACGGACAAGCAGGGGCAACATGAGCACCGTCAGCACGGTCAACGGCGGAATATCGTTCTGGTACGCGGACCACGGCACGCCCGTCCCGCGCGAGCCCCTGCCCGGCGACACCACCACGGACGTCTGCATCGTCGGCGGCGGATACACCGGACTCTGGACGGCGTACTACCTCAAGAAGGCCGTCCCCTTCCTGAACATCACCGTCCTCGAGGCGAAGTTCTGCGGTTACGGCGCCTCCGGCCGCAACGGCGGCTGGCTCTACAACGGCATCGCAGGCCGTGACCGCTACGCGAAACTCCACGGCCACGACGCAGCCGTCCGCCTCCAGAAGGCGATGAACGACACCGTCGACGAGGTCGTACGCGTCGCCGCCGAAGAGAACATCGACGCCGACATCCACCAGGGCGGCGTCCTCGAAGTGGCCTACACGCCGGCCCAGCTGGCGCGCCTCAAGGACTTCCACTCCGTCGAGATCGCCTTCGGTGAGACCGGCCGGGTCCTGCGCGGCGCCCGCGAGACCGCCGAACGCATCCGCGTCACCGGAGCCGTCGGCTCCTCCTGGACGCCGCACGGCGCCCGCCTGCACCCGGTCAAACTCGTCAAGGGGCTCGCCGACGCCGTCGAGGCGCTCGGCGTCACCATCCACGAGTCGACCCCCGTCACCGAGATCAAGCCCAAGCACGCCCACACCCCGTACGGCACAGTCCGCGCCCCGTACATCCTGCGCTGCACCGAGGGCTTCACGGCCAACCTCAAGGGCCAGAAGCGCACCTGGCTCCCGATGAACTCCTCGATGATCGCCACCGAACCGCTCCCGAAGTCGGTCTGGGACACCATCGGCTGGGACGGCCGCGAGACGCTCGGCGACATGGCCCACGCCTACATGTACGCCCAGCGCACCGCCGACGACCGCATCGCACTCGGCGGCCGGGGCGTCCCGTACCGCTTCGGCTCCGGCACCGACAACGACGGGCGCACCCAGCCCGCCACCATCGAGGCCCTCCGCGAGATCCTGGTCCGCTTCTTCCCCACCACCGCGGGCGCCCGCATCGACCACGCCTGGTCCGGCGTCCTCGGCGTCCCCCGCGACTGGTGCGCCACGGTCACCCTCGACCGCTCCACCGGACTCGGCTGGGCCGGCGGCTACGTCGGCTCCGGCGTCGCCACCACCAACCTCGCCGCCCGCACCCTGCGCGACCTGATCCAGCAGGACTCCGGCCAGTCGGGCCCCACCGACCTGACCACCCTCCCCTGGGTCAACCACAAGGTCCGCCGCTGGGAACCTGAACCCTTCCGCTGGATCGGCGTCCACGGCATGTACGCGGCCTACCGCACCGCGGACCGCCGTGAACTCACCTCGGCCGAAGCCACCACCGACCCGATCGCCAAGGCGGCGGACCGGCTGGCTGGACGGCACTGAAAACACTCGTTCGCCGATGTCCCTGTTCGGGCGCCTTGGATCCCCCGCAGATCGGTCATGTGCTGGTCACAGCGGGGCCCCTCGGTTGCACCGCCGGGCCAGGATTCGCAAGGGTGGCGCCCCACGGCGAAGTTCTTCCCGGGACGTAGCAGAGGACAGGGGCGATGAGTAACGGGGACCGGCGCAATCCGCGCTTCGAAGAAGACATGCGGTTCAAGCGCATCGCCGGGCCGCTCCGCTACAACCGTGTCGCACAAGGGCCTGTTCAGTACGTGCGGGTGGCCGCCGACAACGGTGTGGTGATCGGGTACGTCTGGGCCAACGACGAGGGAGAAGCCGCCGGCTGGGTGGTACCGCCGGGACTCGGCGCCGCCGAGATCAACGCCGGTGCCGCATGGATTCGGAAGCTGCGGGACGCGAAGGCGCGCGACATCGTCCCCACCGCCCTGCTCGCCGAGCTGATCCGGGACACGAGCGACATCCAGGGAAGCCGCGTCGTGCCCGGTTCGCCGGCCGAGTGCACGACCCTCGACGAACTCAAGGAACTGGCGGACAAGGGCGGGCAAGTGGTCACGCACGTTCCCCGCCATGACTTCCGCACGGACAACGCGGCTGAAGTCATGGCACCGGTCATCAAGGCCGGCGAAGAGGTGCTCGACGACCTTGAGTCGTCCGAGTTCGACCGCTTCGATGCCTTGGGGTACACCCTGGCTACAGCGAAATGGCGCTGCTTGACGGACCCCATGGCCACAGAGTTCCCGACATGGGAGGCGTGGGTCACGGCCATGCAGGTCGGCTCCGCCCTGTTCATCTCGGGCGCGGCTGCCGAAGGGCCCGTGCCGTGCCGTATCGGGAGCAGGGGCGAGGTGAAGAACCTGCCCGCGACCGGCCCTCAGGAGTACCTGCACGCGGGGGACTGGCTCACGTCCTTCTACCTGGCAACGATCTGCCGTGAGAACGAGCGTCTCAACAAGCTGGCCCAGGTGCCCGTCTCGTTCCTCCGCGAGTCCGGTGCGGAGTTCGACGAGTACATCTACGCGTGGGTGGAGACCCTGCAGAACGCCTGGTTCGGCCGACGGGAGACCTGGGACACCCTGGTCACCGCGGTCAATGGCACCGCCCCCGAGAGGGCACAGGCCGCCGGCAAAGAGCTGATGCTGAAAATCCTTTATCCGCCGCTGGAGCTCTTCCACCGCTACCGGCGTCAGGACGCCGAGAAGTTCAACGCGGCGCTGGTCGAGGCTCTCACCTGGCACAAGGAGTACTGGACTGCCAACGAGGCACGTTCCCTGAGTGGCGAAGGCCTGGTCGCTCTCGCCCCGCTGGCCATCGCCTGTATGGCCCATGACGCCGGCATTCCGATCGAGGTCGAGTCCGAATACCTGCCGAAGGCTCTCCTGCAGCGCAACTGGGCAGGCGAGTACGACACCTGAGCGTCGACTCGCAGTTGATGACGTTGCCTCCTGGTGGCGGCGCGGTACGGCCCCGCCGCACGGGAGCCCCGAGTTAGACCGACCGGCAATTGGGGGGCGGCGTCGGTACGAAACTCGGGTTCTGTAATCGCGCTGTTGTCCGACATGGTGAGGCAGGACCCAACTCCGCCCGCTGGGCCGAGGCTCTTGGTCAGAGCCTGGCCGGCTCCCTGGCCCGCCTCGAATCGTCGCCGACCATGATCTGCTCGCACCGCTGCGCCTGGCCGCCGAATCGCTCGTCGACGCCCCGCTGTCCGGACCCGTCGACTTCGCCGACCTGCTCGGCATCGACGACGTGGCCCGGCTCGACCCGGCGGTGCCGCCCCGCTTCGAGGGCCCCGGAGTCCCCGTGGCCGTCGTGCTGGGCGCCGCGGAGGTCCGCGAGATGCCCGGCGACCGCGCCCGCCGCACCCTCCTGTCCGAGCCCCCGGTCCAGCTCGTCCCGAAGACCCGCCCCGCGCTGTACTACCCGCTGCCGGGCGGCCCGTCGGACCTGTCGGGCCGGCAGGACTTCGACCGCCTGATGCGACACCTGAAGGGCGCCTGACCGGTCTCCGGGGCCGACGAACGGCGCAGGCCCGGGCCGGATCGGATCCGGCCCGGGCCTGCGTGACGTACTTGGCTCGCGCCGTGCCGGGTGTCGTCGGCCGATTCGTGTCCGCGACCGTGACCATCAGTCAGTCAGCAGTTCACGACCCAGTTGCTGTTTCTGTGCCCGGCCGGGTGACGTACGAAGCCGCGGCCGGTGACGTGCCGTTCTCCTTCCGACTCTCCAGGACGACAGCCGGCTCGAGCGGCGAGGCGATCTCCTGGTCCTTGCTGTGAGACGCCCAGTCGCGGATCCCGATGACGACCATGATGAAGAAGATCGCGTAGACGATCCCGGAGAAGTACAGCTGGGAATGAATGGCGAGGGGCACCCCGACGAGGTCGACGGCCAGCCAGACGAACCAGAACTCCACGTAACGCCGGGCCTGGGTGTACATCGCCAGGATCGAGCCGACGAAGATCCAGGCGTCCGCGAGGACCATCCACCAGGGAGCACCCGGGTAGAACGACGCGTCGGTCGACTTGAGCAGGGCGCCGAACGCGAACGTCCCAGCGGCCATGACAGCGATCAGCACGGCCCGCTCCCGCCACGATGCCCAGCGGACGTTGATCGCGCCTTCCTTCTCCCTGCTGCGCCGCCAAGTTGCCCAGCCCCACGACGCCGATGCTATGATCACAATCTGCCGGGCGGCGTTACCTCCGAGATGGACGTTCAGGCTCGCGATCAGCAGCAGGACCGACCCGAGGATCTGCACCGGCCAGGCCACGAGCGATCGCCGCAGCGCCAGCCAAACGGTCGCGAGCGCCAGGATGTTGCCGAGAAAGTCGGACCAATAAACGGGGACGCCGAAGAAGCTGAACTGCTCATTCAGCCACTGGAATGTGCTCATTGCTAACACCTTCGTTCGTTCGGAGCAAGGCTGAGCGTGGGCTATGGACCCGAACCGGGCCAGTCATGACGCATGGAGTCCGGCAGTGCGCGCCGAGTCCGTGCGGAGTGATATCTCAGGCGGAGACGGTTTTTTCGTACGCGGCGAGCGCGTCGGTGAGGACGCGCCGCCCGTGGTCGGAGGAGAGAAGCGCCTCGGACCGCAGGACGTCCTGCCGGGCGGCGCGCACCAGGTCGTCGGGCGACGCGAACTTCACCGTGTCTCGAATCCGTGCCACGAACCACAGTCCGACGCGCTCTCCATAGAACTCGTCCGACGTGTCGTGGCAGTACACCTCGACGTGTACATCCGCCGTGTCGCAGAAGGTCGGGTTCGACCCGATGCTGATCGTTCCACGGTGGACGGCGCCGGTCGAGTGGCGTACGACCCAGCCGCTGTAGATCGCAGACGGTGGGACCCGCGAGTCGGGATCGGCCGCGACGTTCGCGGTGGGGAACCCGAGCCCACGGCCTCGACCGGCACCGTGCACCACCGCACCCGTGAGGTGCGCGTGGACGGTCAGGGTGTCACGCATGGGGGATGAGCTCGCGGAACTGGCTGGTGTGGAAAACGAGTGGCTCCACGCCGGAGAACAGCTCAGTCGTCATCAACTCCATGAGCACGATCTCGTGATCGCCGCCGTCGTAGGTCGCCCTCACCCGAGCCGTCAGCCAGAGCGCGGCGTCCTCGATCACGACGGCGCCCTCGGGCGTCGCCTTCCACGCGACGCCCTCGAAGCGGTTGACCTCCCGGGACGCCAGACGCCGACACAGCGCACCCTGACCGCGGCTGAGCACACTCAGTCCCAGAACGGGCGCCCCCGCGAGGCGCGGCCAGGTGGTCGAGGTGCGGGCCACGCTGACCGCGACCATGGGCGGTTGGAGCGAGATCGAGACGAACGAGCTCGCCGCGAACCCGACCGGTTCGTGCCCGCGCAGCGCGCTTATCGCGACGACACCGGTCGGGTAGGCCCCGAACGTCTGTCGCAGCGTCGCCGCGTCCAGCTCCGCCGGCACGGATGCCCCGGGCGGGTTGTGGGTAGACGTGGCCATGGTCTTCGACATCCTTTCGTCGCGAGTTCTGTTTTCAGTGCCTGTACTGTGCCGCGGGGTGGCTGGCCGGCAGCGCGCGGTCGGATGCTCCGGTGAGTCGTTCGCGCAGACTCTCGCCCTCCGTGTACTCCCCGCGGAAGACTCCGCGTGCCCGCAGGATCGGCAGGACCGAATCGACGAAGTCCGTCGTCGAGGTCGGCTGGATCGTCGGGGACAGCAGGAATCCGTCGAGGTCGGCGCCTTCCGCGAGCGCGCAGATCTCGTCGGCGATCTCCTCAGCCGTGCCGACGACGGGCCGCGCTCCGACGCCGTGGGTGTGCCAGTCGGCGAGGACGTCGCCGACCGTCTTACCGGCGAAGCGGGCCACCTGGGTCTGCGACAGCTCGGTGGAGAGATCCGTCATGGGCGTCTCGGGCGCGTAGGACGAAAGATCGAGCCCGGTGAACATGGAATAGCTGGCGACGGTCACCTCGGGCCGCTGAGCGTCGAGGATCCGCTGATAGCGCCGCTCCGCATCGGATGTCGTCGCACCGACGACACACGAGAACGCTGACATCACCTTCACGTCGTCGGCTCGACGACCCGCCTTGACCGCCTCCTCACGGATGGAGGCGGTGTGCCCGGCGAGCTGCTCGACCGAGCCGCTCCCCACGAACATGCATTCGCCGTGTCGGCCGCCGACCCGGCGACCGGCGGGCGATGCCCCTGCCTGGAACAGCACGGGCGTGCCCTGCGGGGAACGCGCGGTATTGCCGTACCCCTGCGAGCGGAAGAACGGGCCCTTGTGGGTGACGAGGTGCACCTTGGCGGGGTCGGCGAACCTTCCGTCCTTGTCCTTCTCCAGCGCGTCCGGCTCCCAGGCCCCCTCCCAGTACTTGTAGACGAGGTCGAGGAAGTCCTCGGCCATCCGATAGCGGTCGTCGTGCGCCACCATCTCTATGCCGAACGCCTTGACCGCGGTGTCGGCCGTGCCGGTCGTCACGATGTTCCAGCCGATCCGGCCACCGGAGAGCTGGTCGAGCGTGGCGATGCGGCGCGCGAACGCGTACGGCGGTTCCACGAGGACGGAGCCTGTCATGACGAGACCCAGGTTGGTCGTCGTGGACAGAAGCGCGGACGCCACGACCATCGGGTCGAGCCGCGGGAGGTCGAGGGTCTCCTCCGTGGCGATGGGCGGGCGCGTGCCGTTGATCTCGGACCAGCCCCAGGCGTCGGCGAGGAACAGGAAGTCCAGCTTGGCGTCCTCGCAGATCGCGGCGAGATCGCGCCAGTACTCGAGAGTGTCGAAAAGATGGCGCTGGCTGTCGGGGTGACGCCAGGTGGCCGTGCCACTCGCATTGGTCTGCGCGTTCTCGAACACGCCGAGCTTGAGGTTCCTCATGGGTGGTTCTCCGTAGTACTGGTGGGTGACCCGCGGGGTGTCAGGAAGCAGAGGTGACTGCGGGTACGTCGAGCTGGTCCGGGTAGGGCATGGAGGCCTGTGCGCCGAGGCCGGTGACGGCGTGCGACGCCGCTTGCACGGCGCGTTCGACTGCGGCCAGAAGGTCGGTGCCGCGTCCGAGGGCGTCCGCGAGGGCACCGCAGAAGGTGTCGCCGGCACCTACGGTGTCGACGGCGTCCACGAACGGCGCGGGGATGTGCGTGGTGTTTGTGCTGTGCGCCTTCTTCAGGACGGCGCCGTCCGCCCCGAGTGTTACCACGATGGCCCGGCACGGGAGCGCGGCGCGCTCCAGCAGGCCTCGCACGTCATCGACGGTGGCGGGCCGGTCGGTGCCGAGAAGTGAGGCGAGTTCGCCGAGGTTGGGGACGAGGACGTCGACGGCGGCCAGTACCCGCGTGTCGATCGGGCGAGCGGGGGCGGGGTTGAGGACGACGACCCCGCCCTGTTCGCGGGCCCGCAGGACCGCTAGGTCGACCACGTCGGGTGCGATCTCGTTCTGGACGACGACGACCTCTCCCGTCGACCGGACGAGCCGGGACGGCAGGTCCTGGACACCAAGGTCGGCGTTGGCCCCTGGATTCACGACGATGGTGTTCTCGCCGGCGTCGTCGACGACCACCGCGGCGATTCCGGTCGTGGCCCGCTCGTCCGACCGCACGGCATCGACGTCCACGCCTTCGGACGCGAGCGCGTCGAGGATAGTGGCCGCGTCCGCGCCGACCCTGGCGACGAGACGCACCCGCGATCCGAGGCGAGCGGCCGCGACGGCCTGGTTGGCACCCTTGCCACCAACCCCCTCCACGAAGTGCCGTGCGAGCACGGTCTCGCCGGGGTGCGGCAGGCCCTTGACGGTCAGGACGAAGTCGCGGTTCACCGAACCGACGACGGTGATGGACGACATTGACACCCCCTGGGAGATCGATTTCCGACATGCTGTACCAGCGCTTACGCGCCGTCAAGTAGCCTCGTCGTACACGATTCGCCCCACCGCCATGGCGCATCCGCCCACCGACCGAGAGGGACACCTACGTGACAGCGCCCCGACTCCTCGACGTGGCCGAGGCCGCGGGCGTCTCCCGCGCGACGGCATCACGTGTTCTCGCCAGCACGCCCCGCAACGTCGATCCCGAGCTCGCGCGCCGCGTCGAAGAGGCCGCGCACCGGCTCGGCTACCAGCCCAACCACTCCGCCCGGGCGCTGCGCACCGGCACCACCGGTACCATCGGCGTCGTCGTCCCCACGCTCGCCAACCCCTATTTCGTCCAACTCGCCGATGCCATCGCACAGCACGTGCGTGCCGCCGGCGGCACGCTCGTCGTCTCCGACGCGGCGAACGACACCGCGATCGAGGCCGAGCAGATCGACACCCTGCTCGGTGGCCGGGTGGACGGCCTGCTCGTCGTCCCGGTATCAGCCAACGCGTCCGGACCCGCCATCCACAATGCCGCCAGACGTCGCCCCGTCGTCCTCTTCGACCGATGGGCCAAAGGATCCGGCACCGTCGCCGTCACGCTCGACAACGCGTCCGCGGTCGAGCTTCTCGTCGATCACCTGGAGGGCATCGGGCGGCACCGGATCGCTCTCATCGCCGCCGATCAGGCCTCCTCCTCGGGTGCCGAACGGCTCGCAGCCTTCACCGAGGCGCAAGGTCCCGACGCCACCACCATCCTCCTGCCCAGCTTCACCACCGACGCCGGACGGACGGCGGGGCGCCGCATCATCGAACAGCGCGACCAGGTAGACGCGGTCGTCTGCGGAGCAGACGTCCTCGCCGTAGGGCTCGTGAGCACGCTGCACCGTTCATCGGTCGCCGTACCCGGGCAGATCGCCGTCACCGGGTTCGACGACACCGAGATACTCGAGCTCCTCGACCCGCCTATCACGTCCATCCGTCACCCGTTGTCCGCCATGGCCGAACGCGCGCTGACTCTGCTTCAGGCACCCGGCCGCGAACGAACCGAACGGGTCGAACGGTTCCCTCCTCAGCTCGTCGTTCGCGCCTCAACCGACGTGGAACCCTCACAGCGCTCACGCAAGGAAGCCCACGGCACCCGGGCCGGGTGACCCATCATGGCCTGAGCAACAGAAAAGGCCAGGTCAGACGATGTCTGACCTGGCCTTTTTCTGAGCCCCCTGTCGGGTTCGAACCGACGACCTACGCATTACAAGGGCCTGCAAGATCATCCCGGGTGGTGCTGGACGGTACCACCGAATCCCGTTTTCCCTGGTCAGAGGCCTACAGCACTCAGCACGCGTGTCACCCAATCCACCCTGTGCCGCCCAGACGGCTTCGAAGCTCTGAGCGTAGTTATCGAACCACCCGGTGCCGTCAACCTTGTTGAGGTGGAGCAGGGGGTTTGCACTGGCTGGCTGGCCCCACACGTGAGGGTTGACCAGCAGGTTGCCGTCGTAGCGGAACAGGGAGGTGTAGAGCGTGGTGTCGTGCAGCCGCACTTCACATCCTGTCTCGGCCAGCAGGGGGCGGTAGTACGTCAGGGAGGCGCGGTCCGGATGGGGCGCTGTCCGGACACGTAGGCGATTGGCTTTCCGGTCCCGCTGTCCGCGGGGACTCCGGGGACAGCGTCCGGCTCCTGCGGGCCGGTGCAGTGCGGGCTGCTTCCGTTGGGCGCCACCGCCCTCCATGACAGCAGCGGCATCTGCCACCTCCCCCGAGGACGCTTCTCATGAGGGCCCCACCCTGTGCCAAGCGGCCTCGACTTCGCTGGTGAATGGCCGCGTCTGGCTCAGAAGCACCTCAGCGTCGGCCGACACGCTACGAATCCACATCATCTTGAAAAGCGGGCGGTAGACGTGCTGTCACGTTCAGCTGACACAGCCGATTGGCGGAGTGACCCAAGTCACCGCCGTGTTTGTCGGCGCCCTTCCCGGTGCGGCTCCCATGAGTCGAGGACGGCGCGAGGCATCGGCTGCGTCGGGAGATGGGGCACGCGAATGACACGCGCCGGAAAAGTGGTCTAGACAATAAACAAGGCCCAGGTCACTGACCTGGGCCTTCATCATGGAGCGGGTGACGAGAATCGAACTCGCGCTCTGCGCTTGGGAAGCTCAGGTGATCTAGGTCTGGCTCCCTCAGGGGCGGCGCCGAGTGCCTTGTCGATGTCCTCGTGCTCCCCGCGCCCGCGGCCCGGATTCCGCATCACGCCGTGGCGCGAACTCGCCGTAAAAACAGGCCGATTGAATGTTTGGCGGCGGAAGTTTGATCGTGTGACGACTCCTTGACAGCAGACGTTGCGCCACTTGAGGATCAGTGTGCCTTCGCTGACCGGTGGAGGCTCAGTTTTGAGCGATACAAGGGGGTTTTCGTATGTCCGCGATCGTTTCCACGCTCAAGCACACGAAGTACGTCATGGGTTCCCTGGCTGCGGTGCTGTTCACGAACTGCCCCAGCTGACGCGGGAACGGGGTGGGCGGTCACGGCCGCCCACCCCGGCATGGCGAGGGGTCGGGACGGGCGGGGGAGGACCATGTTCGACGCGGGGATACGGCAGTTTCGGATGGCGCTGGCCATGGTGCTCGGCCGTCCGATCAATGTCCGCTCTGCCGAAAGGCTCGTCGATGACGCGCTGGCGACACTTGCCGAGTTCGGCTCCCCCGGCGAGGACGTCGAACAGTTGCTGCGCGGCGCCGCCGCAGACCCGCAGATGCGTACCGACCTCACGAACAAGGCCCTGCGCCGTACCGCGAAACGCCTCGCGGCCAAGTCGCCCTTCTACGCCGACCACTTCGCGGCAGCAAGAGTCGACCCGGCCGCACTGACCGTCGAGAACATCACCGCCGTGCCCGTCACCACCAAGGCCGACCTGGTCGAGCGGGCCCGCGACTTCCTGTGCAGCGAGCCCTTCCTCGCTTCCCGGACCACCGGGACGACAGGTCGGCCCACCGAGGTCTGGTACTCCCGCTACGAGGAACGCCTGTGGCCCGCGCTCGTCGCCCTCTCCCAGGTGCTGCGCGGCACCGTCCGTACCACCGACCTGGTCCAGTTCAACATCAGCTCCCGGGCGACCGGCACGGCGTACGCGGAGATGCAGGTCGCCCGCCTGGCAGGGGCGGCGATCCGCATGGTGGGCCTGGTCCCACCGGCCGAGACGCTGGACCTCATGGCGGGAACCGGCCCATCGGCGCCGACCCTGATGGTCACCTACCCGAGCTATCTGGGACAGCTGACCCGCCTGGCCCGCGAACGGGGACTCGGCCCCGCGGACTTCCGGCTGCGCCGCATCAACGTCGGCAGCGAAGTACTCTCGCCCACCCTTGCGGAGGCCGCCGAAAAGACCTTCGGCGCCCCCGTCCACGACGGCTACGGCATGACCGAGGTGACACCGGTGGCCGGCGCGATCTGCCGACAGCGGCACCTTCACATCGACGCCGGCATCGGCCTCGTGGAGGTGTGCGACCTCGACACCGGGGCACCGGCCGCACCCGGAGCGCTCGGCACGATCGTCGCCACTCCCTTCTTCCCGTACCGGGAGTGCATGCCGCTCTTCCGCTACGACACCCGAGACCTGGTGCGGCAGTTGCCCGACGCGCCGCTCACCTGCGAGATGGCGAACGTGCCGGCGACCTCTCACATCCTCGGAAAGGCGGACCATGTGCTGCGCACCCAGGACGGCCCGGTGACCCCGCGTGAGGTCATCGAGGTCCTCGACGCGCTGCCCGGCGCGTGCTGGCCCGTGCGCCACCGCGCCGATGTGGTGGACGGGCGGCTGCATGTGGAGGTGGCCGCCTCATCCGTGCCGGAGACGAGCGACATCGCGCGTCACTTCGCCGAGGCCGGACTCGACGCCACCGTCGACGTCGTACCGGGAGAAGGACGTGAGCTGCGGCGCTACCGCTGCGATCTGGTCGAGAACAGCTTCGCCTCCGCCGGGCGGGCCGCATGACCGCCGCACAGAGCGCGTTCTTCGTCCTCGTGACCCTCGCCGTCGCCCTGGGCGTCTCGCTCGCCTCGGTCGCCTACTTCCGGCGGGTCACCCTGCCCCGGCCGGCCGTCGGCGTGTTCAACGGCAACGACATTCTCATCATGATGGGCTTCGTCGTCGTACTGCCCTTCCTGTATCTCTCCCTTCCGGGCTGGCTGCTGCCGCCCGTGCTGGGACTGACCCTGGCCGGTGGTCTCGCGGTCGGCTACGGGCCGGCCGTCCGCCGGGGACCGGTGCGCTGGTCGCTCATCGCCGGTCTGCTGGTCGCCGACTGGCTCACCGCGCGCAGCGCCGAGGACGACCCCACCCATGCCACGCCGTACTGGCTGGTCAACAGCCTGGTCATCATGCTGATGGCGGTCGGCGCCGCCAACCTCAACGCGCAGGGCGGCCTGAAGCTGCGGCACGTCTCCCGGTTCGCGCTGGCGCTCGCCGTGTACGACCTGTTCTTCGCCACCGTCGTACCCCTCACCCAGAAGCTGTTCGACGCGGTGCAGGGCTACGCCTTCGCACCGTCGGCCGGGCTGCGCGTCGGCGAGTTCGGCGCCGTCGTGGGCATGGGCGACCTCCTGGTGTACGCCCTCTTCACCACCGTGGCCTACAAGGCGTACGGACGAGCGGGGCTGACCTGGGCTCTTGGGCTGGTCGCCGTGTTCGGCGCGCTCGTCCCGACGCTGACACCCGTCACGGTCGAGGCGCTCACCGGACACCTTCCGCAGATCGTGCCCGCGCAGATCTTCTTCGGCCCGGCCGCGTTCTGCGGGTACCTCGTGCTGCGGCGGCGCGGCCCGGAGCGGCCCATGACCGACGTCCGGCCGCCCGCGCGGTTCGTGACAGCCCACGGACAGCAGGAACCCGCGAGCCCGGCCACCGCCGACGAGCCCTGGGAGCGTTCCCCAGGAGAACGCTCCCAGGTCGGTAGCTGACCGGGCCAGGTGGGCTCGCGGTGTCGGGATCAATGGTGGAGCAGTTCCTTGATCGCCGAACGGAAGGGTTCCAGCAGCTGGTTGGCCTCCTTGATGCCGTCGGGGGAACCGAGGTCCGCGATGCTGCGGTACGGCAGTGCTTCGAGTGGTCCGTCCGCACAGTCCGCGAGGCGGCCTTCGAAGAGCACCAGGGCCCGCGGTGACGGGTTGCGTTGAGAACCCCAGATCATCCCCATGGCTTCGGGTGCCTGGGCCTGGATCTCCCGCACCCAGCGCCGGCACGATGGGGCCCGTCCGAAGCCACAACTGAGACTACGGACACCCGCGCGGCCCGCTCCCGGCGTCGTCGCCACGTCCGCTCAACAAAAGAACCCCAGCTCAGAGCGCACCCGAGCTGGGGTTTTGAGCCGCCTGTCGGAATCGAACCGACGACCTGAACGTTACAAAGGTCCTGCTCTGCCAACTGAGCTAAGGCGGCAACGCACACAGCGAAACCGCGCGCGCAATTTCCCACACTCTACACAGCGGCCCACCTCCTGATCCACAAAGTTCTTCCGCACCCGTGACCACTCGACCATCCGTGCGTTAAGAGGACTGACGCGCTGTTCCGACTATCGGACGGCGAGAGCGGGGGAGCGGACATGGTGGATTCGGCAGACCAGCACATACGTATCACGGGGGAAGAGGCCCAGCGCGTCAAGCGGGAGGCACTCGGCATCCCGGACCGCCGGAAGCATCATGGCCGGGCGTCGACCCGGCTGAAGGGCCGTACCAAGGAGCCAGGCACCCAGCAGCGGGTCTACCGCTACCGCTTCTACCCTGACCCGGCGCAGGCCGAGCAGCTGGAGAAGACCTTCGGCGCCTGTCGGTGGGTCTACAACGAGGGCCTGACTCTCCGTGCCAATGCGTGGGAGCGGCACAGGCTCTCGGTGGGTTTCGCGGAGTCGTGCCGGGCGCTGATCGGAGCTGCCCGAGGTGCTGCTGGCCGCGTGAGCGGGCGCGATGTGAGTGTTACGGACCGACGGGCCGTCGGTCGACATGCCTGTGGAGCCCATGTAAGACCGGCCGGGTGTGACCGTCAGTGTTGCGTCGGATTGGCGGCGGGTGGCGAAGCAGGAAGTGCTGCATCTGTGGCAGGGGTCAAAAGTATTCCGCTCTGCCTGCATCTGCGCACGGGTCAAAAGTTCGGTGCTCTGGCTGCCCCTCCCGATGCGAGATATCAGTCGCCCTCGAACTACTGACAGATTCGACATGGCCAGGTAGCGTCGCGGCAGGTTCACCCAGGTGGACCAGACCACTCCCGTACTCGGATCGTCCGGCACGTTCCTGCCGGTGGAGGAGAAGATTCAGCATGGCCAGTGTCACGTTCGACAAGGCGTCCCGCGTCTACCCCGGCTCCACCAAGCCCGCCGTGGACCAGCTCGAGATCGACATCGCGGACGGTGAGTTCCTCGTCCTCGTCGGCCCTTCCGGTTGTGGCAAGTCGACCTCCCTGCGCATGCTCGCGGGTCTCGAGGACGTGAACGGCGGCGCGATCCGCATCGGTGACCGCGATGTCACGCACCTGCCGCCGAAGGACCGGGACATCGCCATGGTGTTCCAGAACTACGCGCTCTACCCGCACATGACCGTCGCGGACAACATGGGCTTCGCGCTGAAGATCGCCGGTGTCAACAAGACCGAGATCCGGACGAAGGTCGAAGAGGCCGCCAAGATGCTGGACCTCACCGAGTACCTGGACCGCAAGCCGAAGGCGCTCTCCGGTGGTCAGCGTCAGCGTGTCGCGATGGGCCGCGCCATCGTGCGTGAGCCGCAGGTCTTCCTGATGGACGAGCCGCTGTCGAACCTCGACGCCAAGCTCCGTGTCTCCACCCGTACGCAGATCGCGTCGCTCCAGCGCCGCCTCGGCATCACGACCGTGTACGTCACGCACGACCAGGTCGAGGCCCTCACCATGGGTGACCGCGTCGCGGTCCTCAAGGACGGTCTGCTGCAGCAGGTCGACTCGCCGCGCAACATGTACGACCGCCCGGCCAACCTCTTCGTCGCCGGCTTCATCGGCTCCCCGGCCATGAACCTGGTCGAGGTCCCGATCACCGACGGTGGCGTGAAGTTCGGCAACAGCGTCGTCCCGGTCTCCCGCGAGGCGCTCACCGCCGCCGCGGACAAGGGCGACACCACGGTCACGGTCGGCATCCGCCCGGAGCACTTCGACATCGTCGAGCACGGTGGCGCCGCCGCCAAGTCGCTCTCCAAGGACAGTGCCGACGCCCCGGCCGGTCTGGCCGTCTCGGTCAACGTCGTCGAGGAGCTCGGCGCCGACGGCTTCGTCTACGGTTCCGCGCGTGTCGGCGGTGCGGACAAGGACCTGGTCGTCCGCGTCGGCGGCCGCGCCGTGCCGGAGAAGGGCACCACGCTGCACGTCGTGCCGCGCCCGGACGAGCTGCACGTCTTCTCGACCTCGACGGGTGCGCGTCTCACCGACTGACGTCACACACGCCGTACGACGGCCCCGCGCCCCTCGTGGTGCGGGGCCGTCCGCGTACCGAAGCGCGTGTGCGGGTTTGAACCAGGACATCCGACATCTTCGACAAATACCCTGGCACTTCGGTCATTTCACCGGCGGTCGTCAACGCGAGATTCGAAAAGCAGCCTCGAACCATCCCCCGCAAGGGTGACGCAATGTCGTCACCTCGTCACCGCCCGCTACGCTCGCTGCGTGACCCACACCGCGCGCCGCATCGGCCGAACTCTCGCTCTCGTCCTGCCCGTCGTCATGGTCCTGTCCGGGACTCTCGCGGTCACCCGTGTGCCGTGGGCAGCGCACAACTCCGAGTCGCAGGTCCTCACCGCGTCGGCTCGGACCGTATCGAAGCACGCCACGTCGCACACCCCGCAGGACATCCTGCGCGACCGGCTTCTCGTGGAGCTTCAGGAGAAGGACCCAGGCGTCGCGCTGACGCACCTCCAGCGCGCCGTCGAGGGACGCCCCTCGCTCGCCCGGCACTGCATGTCGATCGCCAGGGAGCTGGGCCGCGCCGCGGTCGAGCAGTACGGTCCGACGCGGGCGCACCGGTTCTCCCGCCCGGTCTGCGACACGTCGTTCGCCTCGGGTGTCGCGCAGTTCAGCTGACCGGCCCGGTCCGGGAGCGGCCTATCGTGCCTGGCATGCATACGTATCCGACGCAGGCCGTGATCCTGGCAGGTGGCCAGGGATCGCGGCTGCGCCCGTACACCGATGACCGCCCCAAGCCGATGGTCGAGATCCCGGGCACCGGGACCCCGATCATCGGCCATCAGCTTTCCTGGCTGGCCGCCGAGGGTGTGACCGATGTCGTCGTCTCGTGCGGTCATCTGGCCGAGGTGCTCCAGGAGTGGCTCGCCGAGGCCGTCCTGCCGCTCCGGGTGACCACCGTGGTGGAGTCGGAGCCGCTGGGCCGCGGCGGCGGCCTGAGGTACGCCGCTGCCCGGCTGCCGGATCCGTCGGAGCCCTGGTATGCCACCAACGGCGACATCTGGACCCGTTTCTCGCTGCGTGAGATGGCCGCGTTCCATGCGGAGCGCGATGCGACCGCCACACTGGCTCTGGCCCGTCCCCGTATCCCGTGGGGTGCCGTGGAGACGGACGCGTTCGGGCACATCACCGACTTCATCGAGTCGCCGCCGTCCCCGTATCTGATCAACGCGGGTGTGTACGTCTTCTCGCCGGCGTTCACGGCGCTGCTGCCGGAACGCGGCGACCATGAGCGGACGACCTTCCCCCGGCTGGCCCGCGAGCGGCGGCTGGCCGGATACCCGCTGCCGCACGGCGCGTACTGGCGGGCCATCGACACGGCGAAGGACCTGGCCGAGGCGGCGAGGGAGCTGGACGGCCGGTAGCGCCGCGCCACGGCGGGCACGCCGGAGGGGCGGTCACCGGAGTTCCGGTGACCGCCCCTCCCGCGTGGCGTGCGGCTGAGACCGACCGGCAATGAGGGGCCGGTCTCAGCCGAGCAGGCCGCCGATCGGGTTGCGGCCGCCGCCCGACGTGCCGCCGGACGTCGAGCCCGTGGAGCCGCCGCCGGTCGAACCACCGCTGGTGGAGCCGCCGCCGGTGCCGGTGGAGCCGGAGGAGCTCGGTCCGGCGCTGGTCGTCGGGGGCTGCTGCGGGGTCGTCTGCTGCGGGGGCTGCTGCCCGGTGCCCTGTGTCTGGCTGGGCTGTCCGGCACCGACACCGGCGGCCCGACCGGACTCGCGGACGCTGTCCGTGCCGGGCGTGGACGCCTGTGCGGAGGGTGTGGCAGCGGCGCTGGAGCGCGCCGGGGAGGGCTTCTGGCCGGCGGGGCTGCGCGAGGCACTGCCCTTGCCCGACTTCTGCGGGAGGGGGGAGCCGGGGAGCTGGTTGGTCGGGTTGTCGTTCGGTCCGGGCACGGTGACGACCTCGGAGGAGCGGACGGCACCGCCGAGCATCGAACCGACGAGCAGGGTGAGCCCGACGACGACGGTGGCGACGACGGCACCGCGGCGCAGCACCCGGCGGCGCAGGTCCCAGATCGCGGAGCGCGGGCCGAGCCTGCGCCACGCCTCGCCGGCCAGGCGGCCGTCGACGGAGTAGACGGGGGCGCCCGCGATGACGAGCGGGCTCCACGCGGCGAGGTAGATGATGTCCGGCGCGTCGTAGACGGCGACGGTCCGCCAGCTGACGGTGACCAGCAGCGCGGCGGAGAGCAGGGCGCCGACCGAGGCGGCGACCCGCTGCCAGAGGCCGAGGACGGTGAGGACGCCGACGACGACCTGGAGGAAGGCGACGGTGAGTCCGGCCCCGACCGGGTGCGAGAGTGCGAAGTCCCGCAGCGGTTCGGCGAGTCCCCAGGGGTGCAGCGAGGTCAGCCATTTGACCATGGAGCCGCGCTCGCCGCCGTCGAAGTAGACGGGGTCGCAGAGCTTGCCCATGCCCGCGCAGATGGAGATGAAGCCGAGGAACACCCGCATCGGCAGGAGTACGACCCCGAGGTTCATCCGGCGTCCGGGGTAGTACGCGTGCCGGACGGTGTCGGCGCTGTGCCGTTGCGACCTGCTCCCGACGGTCTCGTCGAACTCGTCGTCCTCGTACGGTTCATGGTCGTACGGGCCGGGGTCGATGGTGTCGTAGGCGCCGACCGCCTGTCGCATCGGGGGCAGCAGCGGGCCTTTGCCGTGGCGGCCGCCGGACCGTTGGGGGGCGGGGATGATGGGGGTGGGCTGGGTTTCGTCCAGGCGCGGGATGACCTGGGTGGCTCCCGATCCGCCGCCGAACTCGTCGCCGTACGGGCGGTACCCGCCGTCGAGGCCGACCGCGGTGGAGTTCCGTACGGCCTGGAGGAGTCCGGTGGCGCCGGGGTCGCCGGGGGCGGACTTGCCGCTCCATACAACGGGCGAGCGCCTGCCGCGTCCCGCCCCGCTGCCGCTCATGGCGGGGACCCTGGCGGACCCCGCGGGGGCGGCACCGCGCACCCGTGCGCGCTGGCCGGGGGCGAGCTGCACCCGGAAGCTGGCGTGGTTGACGATGACCTGCGCTGGGTCGCAGTCCACCTTGGCCATGCTCAGGGCGGGTAGTTCGTCGAACCGAGGCGTTCTGGTGTCCACACTCATCTAACCGAGTGATGTGTGATTAGGACACTGCCTTGACGGCCCCGATGTGTCCGAGACCCGTCAACAGGCCCGGGCGGTGCGGTGGCCTGGGTGCGCGTGGCGGTCGGTGCCGCCGCGTCTGCCGAGGTCGGAGCCCTGCGCCGCCGTCCGGCAGCGCAGGCTCCCGGACGGCCGCTCTCGGGCCCGTCCGGGAGCCGCCCCGGTCAGACGCGGCGCCGGGCCGCCTCGTACAGCACGATGCCCGCGGCGACGCCGGCGTTCAGCGACTCCGCGCCGCCCGGCATCGGGATCCGGACGAGGTAGTCGCAGGTCTCGCCGACCAGACGGCCCAGGCCCTTGCCCTCGCTGCCGATGACGATGACGACGGGGCCGCTGAGCGCCTCCAGGTCCTGGACGGTGTGCTCGCCGTCCGCGGCGAGGCCGACGACCGTGATGCCGGCCTTCTGGTAGCCCTCCAGGGCGCGGGTCAGATTCGTCACCCGGGAGACCG
Organism: Streptomyces sp. NPDC051020; assembly: GCF_040683105.1. Lineage (NCBI taxonomy): Bacteria > Bacillati > Actinomycetota > Actinomycetes > Kitasatosporales > Streptomycetaceae > Streptomyces > Streptomyces sp. NPDC051020. The sequence goes on from NZ_JBFBCG010000023.1 coordinate 41,993, forward strand.
GCGTACGGGCCGCCGTGCCCGCCGAGGACTTCCAGGCGCCCGCCGTCATCCCGGCCGCACGGCGCTCCGGCACGACGACGCCGTGGCCGCCGAACGCGGAGACGGAGCGGACGACCGCACCGAGGTTGCGCGGGTCGGTGACGCCGTCGAGGGCGACGATCAGCGGGTCCTCGCCGTTGTCGTACGCGGCAGCGGTGAGGTCCTCCGGGTGCGCGTACTCGTACGGCGGGACCTGCAGGACGAGGCCCTGGTGGTTCAGGCCGTTCGTCATCCGGTCGAGCTCGGGGCGCGGCGCCTCCATCAGGTTGATGTTGCCGCGCTGGGCGGCGAGCTGGAGCGCGTCGCGCACCCGCTCGTCGTTGTCGATGTACTGCTGGACGTACAGAGTGGTCGCCGGGACGCCGTCGCGCAGCGCCTCGTAGACCGGGTTGCGGCCCACGACCATCTCGGACGTGCCCTTGGCGCCACCGCGCCGCGGGGCGGGTCGGCGGGCAGCGGCCTGTCGGGCCTGGGCGTTCGCCACCCGGTTCTTCTTGTGCCCCTTGCGGGCGGAGGCGGGCGGCGTCGGCCCCTTGCCTTCCAGGCCACGGCGACGCTGCCCACCGCTGCCGACCTGCATGCCCTTCTTGTTGGACGTGCGGCGGTTCCTGCGCTGGCTGTTCCCGGCCATGACCTACCTGTTTCGTTGCTTCAGACGTGCGTACGTAATGAAAGTGTGCCGCCCGGAACGCCGGGCGGCACACGGACGGCCTACTGGCGCGGGCCGAGCGTCCACCGTGGGCCCGTCGGACTGTCCTCGATGACGAGGCCCGACTGGTTGAGCTGGTCCCGGATGGCGTCAGCGGCGGGCCAGTCCTTGCGGTCGCGAGCCGACTGGCGCTGGTCCAGGACGAGGCGTACGAGCGAGTCGACGACCCCGTGCAGATCCTCGCCGCGGTCGCTCTCCCCCGCCCAGTGTTCGTCGAGCGGGTCGAGGCCGAGGACGCCGAGCATCGCGCGGACCTCCGCGAGCCTGGCGACGGCCGCTTCCTTGTCGTCGGCGGCGAGCGCGGAGTTGCCCTGCCGGACGGTGGTGTGGACGATCGCGAGCGCCTGCGGAACGCCCAGGTCGTCGTCCATCGCCTCGGCGAACGCGGGCGGCACCTCGGAGGCGGCGACGACCTCGCCGCCGGCCTTCTCGATGACCCGCTGGATGAAGCCCTCGATCCGTGCGAACGCGGACTCCGCCTCGCGCAGCGCCTCCTCGCTGTACTCGATCATCGACCGGTAGTGCGGGGTGCCGAGGTAGTAGCGGAGCACGATGGGGCGCCACGCCTTGACCATCTCGCTGACGAGCACCGAGTTGCCGAGCGACTTCGACATCTTCTCGCCGGACATGGTGACCCAGCCGTTGTGCACCCAGTACTTCGCGAACTCGTCGCCGTAGGCCTTCGCCTGGGCGATCTCGTTCTCGTGGTGCGGGAAGATCAGGTCGATGCCGCCGCCGTGGATGTCGAAGGCGGTGCCGAGGTACTTGTGCGCCATGGCGGAGCACTCCAGGTGCCAGCCGGGGCGGCCGCGGCCCCACGGGGTCTCCCAGCTGGGCTCGCCCGGCTTGGTCGCCTTCCACATCGCGAAGTCGCGCTGGTCGCGCTTGCCGGTCTCGCCCTCGCCGGACGGCTGGCGCAGGTCGTCCAGGTCCTGGTTGGAGAGCTCCAGGTAGCCGGGGAACGACCGCACGTCGAAGTAGACGTTGCCGTCGGCCTCGTAGGCATGACCGCGCTCGATCAGGCCGCGCATCATCTCGACCATCTCGGTGATGTGGCCGGTGGCGCGCGGTTCGTAGGTGGGCGGGAGGCAGCCGAGCGCGTCGTAGCCGTCGTTGAACGCGCGCTCGTTCTCGTACCCGATCGACCACCAGGGGCGGCCCTGCTCGGACGACTTCCCGATGATCTTGTCGTCGATGTCGGTGACGTTCCGGATGAACGTGACGTCGTAGCCGCGGTAGGCGAACCAGCGGCGCATGATGTCGAAGTTCAGCCCGGACCGGATGTGCCCGATGTGCGGGGCGGCCTGGACGGTCGCGCCACAGAGGTAGATCGAGACACAGCCCGCTGTGAGCGGGACGAAGTCACGGATCTGCCGGGCGCTGGTGTCGTACAGGCGAATAGTCACCCCTCAAGGGTAGTGGGCCCGCACCTGTGCGCAGTGCCCCCTTGGGGGCAGCGAGACAACTTCGTATGGCCGGCGCCCGAAAGTGGCCGCCGTCTTTGTCCTCAAGCGCGGGGCGGGCTGGGTGTGCGGGCGTGCCGTGTCCGGCGGGTCCGGGCCCACGGGGGTGGGCGGTTCCGTCCTCAAGCGCGGGTCGGGCTGGGTGTGCGGGCGTGCCGTGTCCGGCGGGTCCGGGCCCACGGGGGTGGGCGGTTCCGTCCTCAAGCGCGGGGCGGGCTTGGGTGTGCGGGCGTGCCGTGTCCGGCGGGTCCGGGCCCACGGGGGTGGGCGGTTCCGTCCTCAAGCGCCGGACGGGCTTGGGGTGTGCGTCTGGTTCCTGGTGGTGCCGTCGCCTTGTCGGGTGGGTGGTGGTCCGGGGCCCCTCCGGGGTGTCTCCTCGGGCGACGAACGTTCGGCGGGTACGCGAGGGAGCCCGGGTCTTTGTTCGTCGCCCTGCGGGGACTCCCCTGCACGGCCCCGGACCGGCCGTCGCGCGTCTGCGGCCCGGTGTGTCTCCGGGTCGCGGGCGCGGGTGATGCCTGGGTGGGGCCGTGCAGGGGAGTCCCCGCAGGGGCTGGCGTACGTGCCGGGTTCGTCCGCGTTGCCGGCTTCCGCGCCAGTCCTGAGGAGACGCCCCGGAGGGGCCCCACCCGCCCCGCCACCGGACAGCGCGGCGGCGCCCCGGGGCACGGCGCCGAAAATCAAGCCTGTCCGGCGATTGAGGACGGAACCGGTCACCCCGGACCCGGGGACGAGAACCGCACCGCCCGCCGGGGCAACCCCTCATCCGCTGATCAGCAGCGCGTCCAGCAGGTCGCGGTCGCGGGGCTGGGTCAGGTGGGTGCGGGCCGCTTCCGGGGGGAGCCAGACAATGCGGTCCACCTCGTCGCTGGGGACGAACACGCCGTCCGTCGCCTCGGCCGCCCAGTACAGGACTTCCTTGGGGCGGCCGTTCGCGAGATACCGGACCGTGGGCAGCGGGGGCCCCGGTGCGCAGTGGTGGCCGGTCTCCTCCAGAACCTCGCGCACGGCGGCGTCGATGGCCGGCTCGCCGCGCTTGAGCTTGCCCTTCGGATGTGACCAGTCGTCGTAACGGGGCCGATGGACCAGGCAGATCTCGAGCTCCCCGGAGTGCTCCGACCGGCGCCACAGCACACACCCCGCGGCCTGGACGATCCCGCCGCTCATGGCGTGGTCACAGCCGCTGTCGTGTACGGCCAGGTCTCCCGGAACGCCCCGCGGGCCGCCTCCACCTCGTGCCGCTGGTCGGCGTGGAGCACCCCCAGGGCGTAGGCGGTGGCCGGCGCGATCCTCGGCGTACGGGCCGCCGATGCCGCTGCCGCGGCTGCCTCCGCCGCGTCCCGGTGCAGGTCGAGCGCGTGTCCGGGGGCAGCCAGGACCGGGTCGGGGGCGCCGCGTACCACCTCGTGGGCGTACCGGTGCAGTCGCAGCAGAAGGCGGGCCTGGTGCCAGGGCGCGTCGTGCGCCTCGTTGTACGGCTCGACCGTGTCGTCGGACGGGAGCGCGGCCACCGCACCGAGCAGCCGCTGCTCGGCCCGGTCCGCGGGCCCGTGCAGCATCTCGGCGGCCGGGGCCGTGGCCGCGGCGGAGAGCGGGACCTCGGAGGCGAGCAGGGCGACCGCGTCGGCGACCGCGTGGAACCGGGACGAGCCGAGCGCCTGGAGGGCCGCCGAGTGGGCGCGGGTCCTGGCGAGGGTGAGCTGCCGTTCGAGAAGCGCCCCTGCCCTGGCCGCACCGACGCCGAGTGCGGCGCGTTCCTTGGCCTGCGCGGCGTCGTGCTGGGTGAGATCGAGATCGATGCCGGAGGCGGTCCACTGGGTGCGGGGCGGCGAGGTGCCGGACAGAACGTGCAGCGCTTCGACGAGCCGGGTCAGCCGGGTCGCGTACGCGTGCTCGCGGGCCAGCGTGCCGGAGAGCCAGGCCAGTTCCGTACGGAGCTGCTCGGCCCAGCCGGGTTCGAGCGCCGACCGGAAGGTGTGCAGGGTGCCGCTGATGCGGCGGGCCGAGCGGCGCAGTGCACCGGCGGCCTGCTCGGCGGCGAGTGTCCCGGCGTCCGTGGGGGCGCTGTTCTCGCGGTGCAGGCGCAGGCTGCGAAGGAAGTTCGCGGCCTGTTCCTGCAGGTAGGGGGCGAGGACTGCGCCCGCGGACACGTCCGTCCGGGTCGTCGTCTGGTGGTCAGGGCGTCGCACGCCGGCGCCTCCGGGCGTCAATGAGCATTTCCTGTACGTGCCGCAGCGGCTGGCCGTCCGCGTCCGTGGCGTGCCGGTTCCAGTTCCCGTCGGGACCGAGGTGCCAGGAGGAGGTGGTGTCGGCCATACCGGTCTCCAGGAGTCGGCTGAGCGCGGCACGGTGGGCGGGGTCGGTGACCCGGACCAGTGCTTCGATCCGGCGGTCGAGGTTGCGGTGCATCATGTCGGCGCTGCCGAACCACACTTCGGGTTCGCCGCCGTTGCCGAACGAGAAGATTCGGGAGTGTTCGAGGAAGCGGCCCAGTATCGAGCGGACCCGGATGTTCTCGGAGAGGCCGGTGACGCCGGGGCGGATCGCGCAGATGCCGCGTACCCAGATGTCCACCGGCACGCCCGCCATCGCGGCCCGGTAGCAGGCGTCGATGATCGCTTCGTCGACCATCGAGTTGACCTTGAACCGTACGTAGGCGGGGCGTCCGGCCCGCTGGTGCGCGATTTCCTTGTTTATCCGGGAGATCAGCCCGTCGCGCAGGGACTTGGGGGCGACGAGGAGGCGGCGGTACGTCTCGCGGCGGGAGTAGCCGGAGAGCCGGTTGAAGAGGTCGGAGAGGTCCGCGCCGACTTGCGGGTCGGCGGTCAGCAGGCCGAGGTCCTCGTACAGCCGGGCCGTCTTGGGGTGGTAGTTGCCGGTGCCGACATGGGAGTAGCGGCGCAGCGTGTCGCCCTCCTGGCGGACGACGAGCGAGAGCTTGCAGTGGGTCTTCAGGCCGACGAGGCCGTACACCACATGGCAGCCGGACTCCTCCAGCTTGCGTGCCCACTTGATGTTGGCCTGCTCGTCGAAGCGGGCCTTGATCTCGACGAGTACGAGGACCTGCTTGCCGGATTCGGCGGCGTCGATCAGGGCTTCCACTATCGGGGATTCGCCCGAGGTCCGGTACAGCGTCTGCTTGATGGCGAGAACGTCGGGGTCGGCGGCGGCCTGCTCCAGGAACGCCTGCACGGAGGTGGAGAACGAGTCGTACGGGTGGTGCAGCAGTACGTCGCGTTCGCGCAGCGCGGCGAAGATGTCGGGCGCCGAGGAGGACTCGACCTCGGCGAGATCGCGGTGGGTGCCCGCGATGAACCTGGGGTACTTCAGCTCCGGGCGGTCCAGTGACGCGATGCCGAACAGCCCGGTGAGGTCGAGCGGTCCGGGCAGCGGGTAGACCTCGGCGTCGGACACCTTCAGCTCGCGGACCAGCAGGTCGAGCACGTACGGGTCGATGGACTCCTCGACCTCCAGGCGTACCGGCGGGCCGAAGCGACGCCGCATGAGTTCCTTCTCCAGGGCCTTGAGCAGGTTCTCGGCGTCGTCCTCCTCGACTTCGAGGTCCTCGTTCCGGGTGACCCGGAACATGTGGTGGTCGAGGACTTCCATGCCCGGGAAGAGCTCTTCCAGATGCGCCGCGATGACGTCCTCGATGGGCACGTAACGCTGCGGCGATGCCTCCAGGAACCGGGTCAGCAGCGGCGGCACCTTGACGCGGGCGAAGTGGCGGTGGCCGCTGACCGGGTTGCGTACGACGACCGCGAGGTTGAGCGAGAGGCCCGAGATGTACGGGAAGGGGTGCGCCGGGTCGACGGCCAGCGGTGTCAGTACGGGGAAGACCCGCTGCCGGAAGAAGGTGAACAGGCGGGCCTGTTCCTTCTCGGTCAGCTCCGGCCAGCGGATCAGCTGGATGCCCTCGTCGGTCAGTGCGGGCGCGATGTCCTGCTGGTAGCAGGCGGCGTGCCGGGCCATGAGTTCGCGGGACCGGGTCCAGATCAGGTCGAGGACCTCGCGGGGCTGCAGACCGGACGCGGAGCGGGTGGCGACGCCGGTGGCGATACGGCGCTTGAGGCCGGCCACCCGGACCATGAAGAACTCGTCCAGGTTAGAGGCGAAGATGGCGAGGAAATTCGCTCGTTCGAGGAGGGGTGTCGCCGGGTCCTCGGCGAGCTCCAGCACCCGTTCGTTGAATGCGAGCCAACTGCGCTCCCGGTCCAGGAAGCGGCCCTGCGGCAGCTCGCTGCCGTCGACGTCGGGTTCGTACACGTCCACGTCGGCGTCGAGGTCGGGATCGAGGTCGGCGGCCATGGAGAGACCGGCTCCCGCGTAATTCGGGGATGCGACGGCATGGGGCCGGTGCGCGGCGAGAGAGCCGACCGACGGCTGCGCGGCGGGCTGGACCGGGACCTCGGAGCTGGGCAACTGGCTCATGGCCCTATTGTTCCGCGCGAAAGGCTTCTGGGGCGCGTCGGAAGGGGCGGAGATCGCGGAAAACCCGGGGTCTTTGCCGGAATCTCTCCCATTGCGGGGGGTCGGCACAGCTGGCTGCATCCTGAGAGGGTCGCAAGCGCGTCTGAATGGGCGGTAACGGCGACATGACGTGCAGGAAGCGGTGTGCGGTGCGGGTTGCGGTGTCGCGCTGCGTGTGCGGGGTCCGGGCCGCCCCCTCTGCGGCCCGGACCCCGACGATCGGGGCGGATCAGCCGTGGCGTCGGCGCAGCACCCGGAAGGCGAGGGCGACGGCAGCGGCGGCGAGGACGAGCAGGATGCCCGTCTCGACCAGCTGGAGCGGCCAGAAGTGCGAGGCGGGGTGGTAGTCGATGGAGAAGTGGGTGATGTCCTTGTCGGCCAGGCATTGCTTGAGGTCGGTGAGCCCGCTCAGGCATGCCTCGTCGGGCAGCCGTTCGCCGCTGCTGGTCACCCAGCCATGTCCGGTATCGACGGCCCCGTCGGGGAACCGGTAGTCGCTTGTCGGCTTGAACGTGGCTGTCAGCGTGGGCCACAGATCCATGCGCACGGCGTTCAGGGCCACCACCAGCGCGCCGTATCCGATCACGGTCACGACCATCGCGGCGACGGTGCGCCGCAGCAGCAGCCCGGCGAGTGCGCCGAGAGCCAGCATGCACAGGGCGTAGCCGACGGGGACGGTCCCGATCGAGCCGTACACCTCACGGGAGTACCGTCCCGACGGGTGGTGTATCGCGTTCTCCCGTGTCTGCGCCCAGGCGCAGACGGCCGACAGCACGGAGACGGAGGCCAGCGTCACGACGGCGGGCACGGCGAGTTTGGCGGCGAGCCAGCGGGCGGGTGTCACGGACTGGGACCACGCCACCTGGTAGGTGCCGCTCTCCAGTTCACGGGCGATCACCGGGCCTGCCACGAAGATCCCGGTGAACGCGGGGAGGACCATCATCAGCAGGCCGGACCAGTTGAGGACGTCCCTCATCCACAATTGGCGGTCGAGGAAGTCCCTCACCGTGTCGCCGCAGCTGGGCACGGTGTGCTCGACCGAGCAGCCCGTCGCGGCGAAGGCGTCCGCGACATGGTCGGTCCACAGCCAGGTGCCGACCAGGACGGCGATGGCCAGGACGGGGAGTGCGGCGAGGATCTGCAGGGCCCGCCGGTGCTGGGTCATGACGACGCGGGCCGGTCCGCGCAGAGCGATCGTGCTCATACGGCAGCCACCTCCCGGCCGGCCTCGGCGCTCGGCGTCAGCAGAGCAGGCGCCTGTGGGGACCGCAGATGCGCCAGTAGCAGCTCCTCCAGCGAGGGCTCCGAGGCCTCCCATACGGTGGTGTCCACGGGTCCCTGCCTCCGTACCAGTGCGGTCAGCCGCCGCCCCGTCGTGCGGGACTCGACGACGGTGTGCGGTGCCAGGTCCCGTACCGGACCCGTGAGCAGGGCGTGTGCGCCGAGGACGTCCTCGGTCTCGCCGCCGAGACGGACCCGGCCGCCGTCGACGAGCAGGAGGTAGTCGCAGGCGCTCTCCAGCTCGGTGAGGATGTGCGAGGACATCACGATGGTGGTGGCGTGCTCGGCGGCCTCCGCCATCAGGACGCCCATCAGCTGGTGCCGGACGAGCGGGTCGAGGTCGGCCATCGGCTCGTCGAGCAGCAGCAGTTCGGCGCGCTTGCCGAGCGCGAGGGCGAGCGCGAGGCGGGTGCGCTGGCCGCCGGAGAGCGTACGGACCCTGGCGTCCCTCGGGAGGTCCCCGATGACGTGTTCGGCGGTGGCCGGGTCCCAGGTGGCGGGGTTCAGCTCGGCGCCCGCCCAGAGCGTCTCGGCGACCGTCAACTGCGGGTAGAGCGGCTTGTCCTGGGCCACGAAGGCCATCCGGGTCCGCGCCTCGGCGGGCGTGGCGTCCAGGATCCGCAGGGTTCCCTCGACCGGCCGCAGGAACCCCGCGGCGAGGGAGAGCAGGGTGGACTTACCGGCGCCGTTGGGCCCGACGAGCGCGCACACGCGCCCCGCGGGCAGCCGGAACGAGCAGTCGCGCAGCGCCCAGCCACCGCTTTTGCGCCCGTACGTCATGCCGAGGCCGGTCGCCTCGATCGCAGCGCCTGTCATGTGCGGTCGTCCCCCTTGTACGTGCTGTCCAGTACGGCGGTGAAGAGCGCGGCCATGTCGTCGCGCTCCAGCCCCGCCGTGCGGGCCCGGCGGGCCCAGTCGGTGAGCTCTCCCCGCAGGGGTGTGTCCGTGGTGGCCGTGGTCCCGAGGGTCCGGCGCACGAATGTGCCCATCCCGCGCCGGGCCTCGACGAGACCCTCGCGCTCCAGTTCGCGGTAGGCCTTGAGCACGGTGTTCGGATTGATGGCGGTGGCCTCGACGACCTCGCGAGCGGTGGGCAGCCGGTCGCCGGGCTCCAGCAGTCCGAGGCGGAGGGCCTGTTTGGTCTGCTGGACGATCTGGAGGTACGTGGCGACGCCGCTGCGCCGGTCGATGCGGAACTCGACCGCTGCGGACTCTGCCATGTTCACCCCTTTCACTAATTGAGTAGTGAAAGCGTGCCGGAAAGAGGGGGCGGCGTCAAGCGACGCCGCCCCGGGGGGCGTTGTGCGGGCTCAGGACTCCGCGCGGTACATCAGATCCACCTCATGGGTGGCGAAGCCCATCCGCTCGTACACGGCCAGGGCCGCCACGTTGTCCGCGTCGACGTAGAGCATCGCGGTCGGCAGCCCTTCGGCGGCGAGGTGGCGCAGCCCGATCGCGGTGAGCGCCTTGCCGAGACCGCCGCCCTGCGCGTCCGGCCGGATGCCGACGACGTACACCTCGCCGAGTTGCTCCTCGGCGTGCACCTTCGTCCAGTGGAAGCCGACCAGCTCGGTCCCGCCCTCGGTCTCGCGCTCGGCCAGGAAGAACCCCTTCGGGTCGAACCAGGGCTCGCCCTTGCGGTCGTCCAGGTCGCGCTGGGTGAGCGATCCCTGCTCGGGGTGGTGGGCAAATGCGGCACTGTTCACGGCGAGCCAGGCGGCGTCGTCCTGGCCGGGCACAAAGGTACGGACGGTGACGCCCGGCGGCAGTACGGGCTCAGGGATGTCCAGTGGGCTCAGCGTGCGGCGCAGCTGGCGGAGCTCGCGGAAGAGGGAGAGGCCCAGGACCTGGGCGAGATGGCGGGCGGCGGACTTCCCGCCGTGCGCCCATACGCGCAGCCGCTTCCCGGTCGCGGCGAGCAGCGCGGCGCCCAGCGCACGCCCGTGTCCCTGCCCGCGGTACGCGGGATGCACGACGAGCTCGGCGGCGGGCGCCTCGACGGGGTCGGTGTCCTCGAGCTGCGCGTAGCCGACGAGGGTTCCCGAGCTGGTGAGCAGAAGGTGCCGTACGCCCTCCCGGCGCCCGCCCCGCAGTTGCAGTCGCCCCTGCTCGGAGACCGCGGGCCTGCCGTCGGCGCGGGCTGCCTCGCCGAGCAGATCGAGGACGGCTCCGGCCTGGTCGGGAGAGAGCGCCTCGAGCGTCTGGATCTCGCGTCCCGGAGCGGGGAGGGGTACATCAGTCGTCATGCGTACGAGCGTACGGCGGGGAGCGGCGCCAGCGGGGCGTTGCGGCCTCGATCGGCGGTGTGCGGTGCGGGTCGGACCGCCTTCGCGGGGTGGGCGCGGCCGTCGGCCGGCCCCGGCCCGTCGGCCCTGGCGTGCCGGACTGCGGTGGCCTGTGGGCCGGGACGTTCCTGCCTGCATATGAGTGCCAGAGGGGTGAAGTGCGGTGATAGACGCCCTTACTGACCGCAAGGCAATCAGTTCGTAACTCGGGACACCTGTCGCGCTACGCGCGTTGACTCTAGGCTGCGGCCGAACCCTCCCGCTGAATTCACAAGGGGACCGATGTCAGCGACACCGCACAAGAACCGTGCGTCGAGGCGAGTGCTCGCCGCCGCGGCCGGGCTGGCCACCGTCGGGGCGCTCGTCGCCGCAATGCCGGCCGATGCCCAGAACCGCGATCAAGGCCAAGGGCACCACGAGCCCGCCCACACCGTCGACGTCCAGCTGCTCTCCTTCAACGACCTGCACGGCAACCTGGAGCCGCCGGCCGGGTCGGCCGGCACGGTCACCGAGAAGCAGGCCGACGGTACGCCGAAGGGGATTCCGGCCGGCGGTGTCGAGTACCTCGCGTCCTCGCTGCGCACCGCGCGCCAGGGCCACCCCTACTCCATCACCGCGGCCGGTGGTGACATGGTGGGCGCGAGCCCGCTGCTGTCCGGTCTCTTCCACGACGAGCCGACCATCGAGGCGCTCAACAAGATCGACCTCGACGTGACGACGGTCGGCAATCACGAGTTCGACGAGGGCGCCACCGAGCTGGCCCGTCTGCAGAACGGCGGCTGCCACCCGGTCGAGGGGTGCTACGAGAAGGGCACGACGTTCCAGGGCGCCGACTTCCCGTATCTCGCCGCCAATGTGACGGACGAGAAGACCGGCAGGCCGGTCCTCAAGCCGTACACGGTGTGGCAGAAGAACGGTGTCAAGATCGGCTTCATCGGGGTGACCCTGGAGGGCACGCCGAACATCGTCACCGCCAACGGCGTCAAGGGCCTGAAGTTCCACGACGAGATCGAGACGGTCAACAAGTACGCCAAGGAGCTCGACCGCCAGGGCGTGAAGTCCATCGTCGCGCTCATCCACGAGGGCGGGGCCCCCGCCTCCTCCTCGTACGACTACGACTGCGACAGCCCCGGCGCCGGCGACGGCATCTCCGGGCCGATCGTGGACATAGCCAAGGGCATCAGCCCGAAGGTCGACGCGCTGGTCACGGGCCACACGCACCAGGCGTACGTGTGCACCGTGCCGGACCCGGCGGGCAACCCGCGCCTGGTCACCTCGGCCTCGTCGTTCGGCAAGCTGTACACGGACACGACCCTCACGTACGACCGCCGCACCCAGGACATCGTGCGTACGTCGGTGAAGTCGTCGAACTCCTCGAACCCGACCTCGGCGAACCACATCGTCACCCGGGATCAGCCCAGGGCCACTGACATGACGGCCCTGATCGCCCGCTGGAACACCCTCGCGGCCCCCATCGCGAACAGGCCGCAGGGCTACATCTCCGCCGACATCAACGGCCGCGGCTCCACGGCCTTCGAGAAGCCGCTCGGCAACGTGATCGCGGACGCCCAGCTGGAGGGCCTGGCCCCGGAGGACAAGGGCGGGGCGGTCGTCGCCTTCATGAACCCGGGCGGTATCCGCGCGGATCTGGTGTACGCGTCCGCCGACGGCAAGTCCGACGGGGTGGTGACGTACGGGGAGGCGTTCACCGTGCAGCCCTTCACCAACATGATGAACGTCGTCGACCTGACCGGCGCCCAGCTGATCACCGCACTCCAGCAGCAGGTCAGCGGCTCCAACGAGGCCAGCCCGAAGATCCTTCAGGTGTCCAAGGGGCTCACCTACACGCTGGACATGACGAAGACCGGCGCGGCTCGCGTCGTCGTCGACACGATCAAGCTGAACGGTGCGGCGATCGACCCGGCCAAGACGTACCGCGTCGCGATGAACGAGTTCCTCGCGGGCGGCGGCGACGGCTTCGCGGCACTCGGCCAGGGCACCGACAAGCTGGTCGGCCCCTCCGACCTGGACCTGTTCAACGCGTACCTGTCGGCGCACTCGTCGGCGGCGGCGCCGCTGGCCCCGCCGGTCACGGACCGGATCACGGTCGTTCAGTAGGTCCTGACGGACACGCAGTGCCCGTACGCGGGTGAGTGAGCGCGGCGGTGGGCCGGATGGCCCACCGCCCTGGTGTCATCGGGGGATCCGAAAAAGCCTGGCCTATGGTCGCAAGAATGACTGAAGATGCAGACAAGGGCCTGGTCACCGTGGCCGGCACCAGGCCTGTCCGCGAGACGATCGACCGGCTTCAGGACGCGATCACCGCAGCGGGCTTCCATGTGTTCGCGCGGATCGACCATGCGGACCACGCCGCCCGTGCCGGGCTGGAACTCCGTCCGACGGAACTGCTCATCTTCGGCAAGCCCGAGGGCGGCACGCACCTGATGCAGGACAAGCAGACCGCCGGCATCGACCTTCCGGCGAAGGCGCTGGCCTGGCAGGACGCCAACGGGGTCACCTGGGTGACCTGGAACGACGCCTCATGGGTCGCCGCACGCCACGGGCTGGGGCCGGAGAGCCAAGCCGGTGTCGCGGCACTGGAAGCGAGCACGGTGGCCGCAGTACGCCAGGCCACGTCACCGACCCTCGACAACCCCGGGGCCTGACCGGACGCCGGGGACGGCTCAGGAGCTCTCCGGCGGCGGCTGCGGTGCGCCCGGCAGACGGATCGAGGCCTTCGTGCCGCCGCCCGGCGACGGGTGCAGCGCGACCTCGCCGCCCGCCTGCTGGACCGTGCGCGCCACGATCGACAGGCCCAGCCCCGAGCCCGGCAGCTGGCGGGCGGAGGGGGAGCGCCAGAAGCGTTCGAAGACGTACGGGAGCTCCTCGGCCGGGATGCCGGGGCCCTGGTCCACCACGGTCAGCTCGCCGCCGCGCAGGGCCACGGCGACCGTGCCGTGCTGCGGGCTGAACTTCACCGCGTTGTCGAGGACATTGACGACTGCCCGCTCCAGCGCTGCCGGCTCGGCCCTGACGTACCAGGGTTCGAGGTCCGCGGTGATGGTCAGCTCGGGGCCGCGGAGCCGTGCCCGCTCCAGCGCGGCGGAGGCGATGTCGTGCAGGCCGACGACTTGGAGCGGGCCGGGCTGGGCCGCGTCCGGGCGGGCCAGTTCCTGGAGGTCGCCGATGAGCGACGCCAGCTCCGTCATCTGCGCGGTCACCGATTTCATCAGCGCCCTGCGGTCGTCGGGCGGGATGGGGCGGCCCGTCTCGTCGCTGCGGGCGAGCAGTTCCACGTTCGTACGCAGGGAGGTCAGCGGGGTCCGCAGCTCGTGCCCGGCGTCCGCGATCAGCTGCGCCTGCCGGTCCCGGGAGGTGGCGAGGGAGGCGGTCATCGAGTTGAAGGAGCGGGACAGCCGGGCGATCTCGTCCTCGCCCTCGACGGGGATGCGGAGCGAGAGGTCCTCGGTGCGGGCGACATGCTCGACGGCGTCGGTGAGCTCGTCGACGGGGCGCAGGCCGGTGCGGGCGACCCAGAGACCGGCGGCGGCCGCACCGATGACGCCGATGCCGGAGACGATGAGGAGGACGAAGGCGAGCTGGTTGAGGGGGTGGGTGACCTGATCCATGGGCACCGCCACGGAGACGGCGAGGCCGGGCCGGACCAGCGGGCCGATGTGGACCTGCGAGGTGTAGACGCGCATCCTGGCGCCGTCCTTCGCCCTGGTGGTGTGCACCGCGTCCTGCCGCTCCCCGGCTGCGACGGCCCGGTCGGCGGACTGCACCGGAATCGCGGACTTGCCCGGCCAGGTGCACGGCTTCGTGCTTGTCGGTGTCACCACCTGGATGGTGTAGGGGATCTCCGGCCCGGGGTTGTTGTTCAGCGGCAGCCCCTGCAGGCAGGCCGCGTTGAGATCCTCGACACTCTGCCGGTCGACAGTGACCTGCCGCAGACCGCTGTCGAGCTGCTCGATCAGCCGGTCCCGCGTGGTCAGCCAGCAGGCCAGAGCCACTGCGGCCACCGCGAACGCCACCGCGGTCGCGACCAGCATCGCCAGCCGGGAGCGGAGCGGTAGGGCGCGGAACCGCTGCACGGGGCCTGTCACCCCTCACCCCCGTCGGCCCGCAGCGCGTACCCCACGCCCCGCACCGTGTGCACGAGCCGCGGTTCGCCGCCCGCTTCCGTCTTGCGGCGCAGGTACATCACGTACACGTCCAGGGAGTTGGAGCTCGGTTCGAAGTCGAAGCCCCAGACCGCCTTCAGGATCTGCTCGCGGGTCAGTACCTGGCGCGGGTGGGCCAGGAACATCTCCAGGAGCGTGAATTCGGTCCGGGTCAGCTCGACGCGGCGCGAGCCGCGGGTGACCTCGCGGGTGGCGAGGTTCATCCGCAGGTCGGCGAAGGCCAGCACATTGTCGTCGGGGACGCCGCCTGCCGCGGCCGCGTAGGAGCTGCGGCGCAGCAGGGCCCGGATGCGGGCGAAGAGCTCGTCCAGTTCGAAGGGCTTGACCAGGTAGTCGTCGGCCCCGGCATCGAGTCCGGTGACCCGGTCGCCGACGGTGTCGCGGGCGGTGAGCATCAGGATGGGCGTGGTGGTGCCGGTGGCACGGAGGCGGCGGGCGGCGGTCAGACCGTCCATCCGCGGCATCTGGATGTCGAGGACGATCAGATCGGGGGCGTACGACTCGGCCCTGGCGAGGGCGTCGAGTCCGTCGACGGCGACCTCGGTGTCGTAACCCTCGAACGCGAGACTGCGCTTCAGGGCCTCGCGCACGGCGGGCTCGTCGTCGACGATCAGGATGCGTTGCGGATCGTCTTCGGCGGGGCTCATTGCTCGTCGTCCTTTTCTCTCTGCTGCCGTGGTGCTGTCGTCTCAGCCTCGCACGACTGTCGCACTGCGGCGGGCGGCGCGGCGCTTCCGGCCGGTGCTGCGGGTGGTCGCACGGACCTCCGGCGAGCGCCGCGCCGCGGCGGCGAACTCCGTCGCGAGCATCAGTGGCAGCGCGAGGGCGGCCGGGCCGGTGGGGGTGTCGGAAGGGTGGTTCATGGCTGATCTCCTCAGGAGTTGTTGCCGGACCGCAGGGTGTCCAGGTCGGCCTTGAGCGTGTTCACCGGGATGGCGAAGCCGAGGCCGACGCTGCCCGCGCCGGAGCTGCTCGAGCCGTCGGACGAACTCGCGGAGTACATCGCGGAGTTGATGCCGATGATCTCGCCGTTCATATTGATGAGCGCACCGCCGGAGTTGCCGGGGTTGAGCGAGGCGTCGGTCTGGATGGCCTTGTAGGTGGTGGTGGAGTCGCCGGTGTCGCCGTTGAACTGCTGCCCGCCGAACTCGAACGGCCAGACGCCGCGGCCCCAGCCCTGCTGTCCCTGACCGCTGCTGTTGCCGCTGCCGCTGTCCTTGGCGACGGTGACATCGCGATCCAGCGCGGAGACGATGCCGCTGGTGACGGTGCCGGTGAGGCCCTCGGGCGAGCCGATCGCGACGACCTGGTCACCGACCTTGAGCGAGGAGGAGTCGCCGAGCGTGGCCGTCTTCAGCCCGCTCGCCCCCACCAGCTTGATGAGCGCGAGGTCCTTGTCGGCATCCGTGCCGACGACCTTCGCGGTGTACGTCCTGCCGGTGCTCAGCGTCACCTTGATCGTCGAGGCGTCCGCGATGACATGGTTGTTGGTGACGATCTCGCCGTCGGAGGTGATGATCACGCCGGACCCGGTGGACTGGCCCGCGTTCGAGCTCGCGACGATCTCGACGATCGTCGGCGACACCGCTTGCGCCACTCCGGCGACGGTGCCTGCGCTGCTCTGCGAGACGGTCGTGCCGCTGACCGCACTGCTGCCGCCACTGCCGCCGGAACCGGAGTCGGAGAACTGACCGATGACGGTGGCGGTGGCACCACCGACGACCGCCGCCGCGACGGCCACGGCCGTCAGGAGGGCGACCGGCCGTCCGACCCGACGCCTGCCGCGCGCGGGCGGCTCGGGTGCGGGCTGCGGCAGCCCGTGGAAGTCGCCGTGGCCGTCGTCACCGCCCCCGCTGTGACCGTCGGCGCCGCCGCTGCCGGGCCACACGGTCGCCCCGGGGCCCGCAGCGATCGGCTGCGCCGGCCGGTACGAGGGCGGCGGCGGGTAGGCCGCGTCGTCGTTGCCGTACGAGGGGTGCGTCGGGTGCTCGCCGCTCGGGCGCTGGCTCTCAGTCATGTCTATGACTGTGTCCAGCGAACATGAGAGAACCCTGAGCGTGCCCTGAGAAGCCCGACAGAACCGTGTATGCCCCATATAAGGCCGACCGGGAACGTCGTACGGGTGGGCGGAAGGCGAGCGCCCCGGCCCGGGGAAATGTCCCGTCTACCGGCCCTGGGCCGCCGGCTCCCCGCACCCGCACGAGCGCCGCACCACCAGCGCCGACGGGAACTGCTTCAGCCGCTCCCGTCGCGAGCCCGAGACCCGCAGCGAGTCGTCGAGCACCAGATCAACCGCGGCCCGGGCCATGGCCGGGCGGTCCGAGAAGACCGTCGTCAGCGGCGGATCGGTCAGCCCCGCTTCCTTCACGTCGTCGAAGCCCGCCACCGCGAGCTCCCCGGGCACATCGATCCGCAGTTCGCGCGCGGCCCGGAGCACCCCGATGGCCTGGTCGTCCGTCGAGCAGAAGATCGCCGGGGGCCGGTCCGGACCGGCGAGCAGTGCGAGCGCAACCCGGTAGGCGTCGTAGCGGTTGTACGGGGCCTGGAAAAGGCGCCCCTCCGTGGAGCGCCCCGACTCGTGCATCGCCCGTCGCCAGCCCTCGACGTGGTCCGCGACCGGGTCGCCGACCGCCGGGGTGGACTCCATGCCGCCGAGGCACGCCACGTACGCGTTGCCGTGTTCGAGGAGGTGCCGGGTGGCGAGCTGAGCGCCGCCGATGTCGTCGGTGACGACCGCGACGTCGTCGATCGCCTCGGGCCGCTCGTGCAGCAGCACGACCCGGGCGTCCCATGCCTCCACCTCGGCCGCGGCCCGCTCGCTGGGGCCCTGGCTGACCAGGATCAGTCCGGAGACGCGCATACCGAGGAAGGCGCGGAGATAGTGGACCTCGCGCTCGTCGCGGTAGTCGGAGTTGCCGACGAGAACCATTTTTCCGCGCTCGGCGGCAGCCTGCTCGACCGCGTGCGCCATTTCCGCGAAGAAGGGCTGGCGGGCGTCCGGAACGATCATCCCTATGAGGTCGGTCCGCCGCGAGGCCATCGCCTGGGCGACGCGGTCGGGCCGGTAGCCCAGGTTCTTGATCGCGGCGAGTACCCGCTCGCGCGTGGCCGGGGCAACCGGCCGGGGTCCGTTGTTGATGACGTAGCTGACCACCGCGGTCGACGTCCCCGCCAGTCTCGCCACATCGTCTCGCGTCACCTTGGCCACGCGCGGCAGTCTACGCGGATGGACCTACCTGCCGGCAGGCCGGACCGGGGCATCTTCCACGATCTCGGCCACGGAGGACTGCTCCGAACGGGTGGGTGGTTCGGCGGCCGCCTTTGCCGCCTGGGACTTCGCCGCCTGGGACTTCGCCCCCTTGGCGGCGCGCTCCCCCTTCTCCGGTGCGACGAAGCGGTAGCCGACGTTGCGGACCGTGCCGATCAGCGACTCGTGCTCGGGGCCGAGCTTGGCGCGCAGCCGCCGGACATGGACGTCGACCGTCCGGGTACCGCCGAAGTAGTCGTAGCCCCAGACCTCCTGCAGCAGCTGGGCGCGGGTGAAGACGCGGCCCGGGTGCTGTGCGAGGTACTTGAGCAGTTCGAATTCCTTGAAGGTCAGGTCGAGGACCCGGCCTTTCAGCTTTGCGCTGTAGGCCGCCTCGTCGACCGAGAGATCACCGCTGCGGATCTCCATCGGGGAGTCGTCGGAGGTGAGCTGCTGCCGGCCGGTGGCCAGCCGCAGCCGGGCCTCGACCTCGGCTGGTCCCGCGGTGTCCAGCAGCACGTCGTCGATGCCCCAGTCGGCGGTGACGGCTGCGAGACCGCCCTCCGTCACGACGAGTATCAGCGGACAGCCAGGTCCGGTGGACCGCAGCAGCTGGCACAGCGACCGCACCTGCGGCAGGTCGCGGCGGCCGTCGACCAGGATGACGTCGGCACCCGGAGTGTCGACGAGAGCCGGTCCCTCGGCGGGGGCCACTCGCACGCTGTGCAGCAGGAGGCCGAGGGCGGGAAGCACCTCCGTCGACGGCTGAAGAGCGTTGGTCAGAAGCAGCAGTGAACTCATCGCCGCCCACCTGCCCGGGTCGTCGGTCGGTGATCGTGCACGATGTGCTTGCCTTGCTCGCCCATTACGTCGGTCCTCCTCGTTCCCTGCGAGAGGGGCACTCCCGGGTGGGGCCCGGGGGAGATCTGCGGCACTTCTTCGTACGTGTGTCGTGCTGCTGCCGTACGACGATTGTCATACGTTTTTTAACGGTGCGTTCCCGCGCCCTGGGACCGCTGAGCTTGTCGAAACGTCGTCGTAACAACGCGTGTAAAGCACAAAAGGACCCGGGGGCTGCATTGCCCGGATCCTCTTCCCAGCAGAATAGCCCACATGAGTTCTGTGTCCGAGAGTTCGTTTCGCAGTTCTTCTGTTTGCTTGATCACGCCGGGAGCCCGGCGCACCACCTTGCGGACGGATGACGGGCTGCCGATCGAGGCGGTGTACGAACCGTGTACGACGGGTGCCGCCCCCGGCGCCGATGCCGGGGATGCCGGCCCGGCGATCGTGGTCGCGCACGGATTCACCGGTTCGCTGGACCGGCCCCCCGTGCGCCGCGCGGCGGCGGTGTTCGCCCAGCGTGCTGCCGTGATCACGTTCTCCTTCCGGGGACACGGAGGTTCCGGTGGCCGGTCGACGGTCGGTGACCGTGAGGTGCTGGATCTGGCGGCCGCGGTGGCGTGGGCGCGCTCGCTCGGACACCGGCGGGTGGTGACGGTCGGGTTCTCGATGGGCGGGTCCGTGGTGCTCCGGCACGGGGCGCTGTACACGGCTCCCGGGACTCCGGACACGGCACAGCCCGCTCCTCCGGTTCCCGAGCGCAGGGGGCGGATCGAAGCGCACGCGGACGCGGTGGTGGCTGTGAGTGCTCCCGCCCGTTGGTACTACCGGGGTACGGCCCCGATGCGGCGCCTGCACTGGGTGGTGACCCGTCCCACCGGCCGGCTCGTCGGCCGGTACGCCTTCCGCACCCGGATCGACCGCAGGGAATGGGACCCCGTGCCGCTCTCCCCGGTCGAGGCGGTCCCGCTGATCGCCCCGGCGCCGCTGCTCATCGTGCACGGCGACCAGGACCCCTACTTCCCGCTCGACCACCCCCGCATGCTGGCCGACGCGGCACAGGGCGGTGCGGAACTGTGGCTGCGGCGCGGCATGGGGCACGCCGAGAGCGCGGCGGACGAGAGCTTGCTCACCCGGATCGCGGACTGGGCGGTGGCGGAGTGATTCATCATGGACAGCTGACACGAGACGAAGGGAGCGTCGCCATGCCAGCGGGAACCATCCGCTACTGGGCCGCCGCCAAGGCCGCCGCCGGGACCGCGGAGGAGCCGTACGCAGCCGCGACGCTCGCCGAGGCGCTCGACGCGGTGCGCGAGCGGCACCCCGGTGAGCTCACCCGAGTGCTGCAACGGTGCTCATTCCTGATCGACGGTGACCCCGTGGGTACGCGCAGCCATGAGACCGTACGCCTTGCCGAGGGCGGCACGGTCGAGGTGCTCCCGCCGTTCGCAGGAGGGTGAACCACAGCACATGAGCAACAGAGATCAGCAGTATCCGTACGGACAGGAGCCCGGGACCGGTCACGGGTACGGCAACGGATACGGAAACGGCCAGGAACCGCAGCCGTACGGGCAGCAGGTCCCGTACGACCCGAACCAGGCGTTCCAGGACCCCGGGGTCGTACAGACCTGGGAGGGCCAGACCTGGGACACCCAGTACCAGCCGGCCGTCCCGTCGACACCGCAGCCGCAGCAGCCCCAGTACGAGCAGCCGCAGCAGTACGAGCAGCCCTACGCCCAGCAGTACGAGCAGCCTCAGTACCAGCAGCCTCAGTACGAGCAGCCCTACGCCCAGCCCTACGCCCAGCAGTACGAGCAGCCTCAGTACCAGGAGCCCCAGTACGAGCAGCCTCAGTACGAGCAGCCGCACCCGCCGCAGGCGCCGCAGCAGCCCGTCGCGGCCGCCACCGGCCCCGCCGGATATCCGATCCCGCAGGGCGCCTCCGGCTCGTACCCGCTGCCCCCCGAGGTCCCGGCCGCCGCCCCGGCCCCGGACGCGGCGGCCGCGCGCGACGCCTCCGGCTACAGCGCGCCCACCACCCTGGGCAACAGCCGCATCACCGACGCCCAGCGCGCCCGCGCCGAGGGCCGTTCGCCGATCATCGCGCCGGGGATGCAGCCGGCGGCGATCACCGCGGGGCTCGGGCTGCTGCTCGCCCTCGGTGCCGCGATCGGACAGTACGCGCTCTTCGTGCCGCTGGTGCTCCTCCAGGCCGTGACCGCTGCCGGCTGGTTCCGGCTCAACGGCATGTGGCCCGCCCGGCAGGGCATCGCGCTCGCTTTCGCCGGCGGGTTCGTCGCCGATGTCGTGCTGCTCATCGCGGGCCGGGAGAACGCCCCGGCGGCGATCCTCGGCACCCTCGGCATCTGGGTGCTGCTCACCGTCGTCCTGCAACTGCGCAGCCACGCGGGCGCCGACGAGCGGATGTACGGGCTGATGGCCACCGTCGCCTCGGCCGCCCTGGCGATCCTCGCCGCCGGGCATCTCGCGGCGGCGCCGGACGCCGTGACGGCAGGCTGTGTGGCTGTCGCGGTCGCCGTGCTCGCCCGGGCGCTGCCGCTGCCCGGACCCGCCTCGGTCGCGGTGGCGCTGCTCGCGGCCACGGTTGGCGGTGTCGCGGTCGGCGGGCTCACCGACCTCGGCGCGAAGGGCGCCTTCCTCGGGTTCGCGGCCGGTGGCTGCGCGCTGATCGGGCTGCGGGTGGCGAGCTACGACTACCCGTCACGTTTTGTGCACATGACGGCCGGGGTGGCGCTGCCGCTCACCGCCGCGGCCCCCGCCGTGTATCTGATCGGCCACGCGGTCTCCTGACCCGCGGGACTCGCCGCGGACCGGGAACCGCGGAGGGGCCCCGGCTCGTCGATCACCCCGGGCGTGCCGTGCAGCCGCAGCAGGCTCACGGGCGCCAGGGGGTCCGGGCGGACGCAGGGTGGGGGAAGAACGGGCATGCGTGCACTGCGAACACTGCTGGTCATCGTGGTGGTCCTGGGGGGCATCTTCCTCGTCGTCGACCGGGCCGCGGTGTACTTCGCCGAGTCCGAGGCGGCGGGCCGGGTCGAGGTCGTCGGGGGCACGGTCGACTCGACGGACGTCTCCATCAGGGGTTTCCCCTTTCTGACCCAGGTCGCCGGATCGGCACTCGACCAGGTCGACATCAAGCTCACCGGCATCGAGACCGCCGCCGGCGGGCGCAGGATCCGGATCAGCGAGATGAACGCCGAACTCCACGACGTCACGCTGGCCGACGGCTTCTCCAGCGCCACCGCCGCCCGGGCCACGGGCACGGCGACCATCTCGTACGAGGATCTGACGCACGCGGCCGACGACGGCGTCGTCGTCGAGTACGGCGGCAACGGCAAGGTGAAGGTGACCGGCGCCATCGACGTCCTCGGCCGCACCCTCACGCGCAGCGTGACCTCCACCGTCACCCTTGTCGACGGCCGCACCGTGCGGGTGCACGCGGACAAGGTGCCGGGCGAGGGAATCCCCGGACTCGAAGGCCTGGTGCGCGGGAAGACCGATTTCGAGCGGGAGATCGGCGCCCTGCCGAGCGGGCTGAAGCTGGAGCGGATCGAGCCGACGAAGGACGGTCTGGAGATCTCGGTGACGGGTTCGGACATCCGGCTCGCCGGATAGCCGAACCGCGTGCAGGCTGGGTAGAGCATTCCACCGCCACTGCTCCACATAGTGAGACGGGCCCGTCCGATCCGCAGATGACCGAGCGGCGCGCTCCTCCCGGTGCGGGTCCCGGAGGCACCGCGATCGCTCGACCGTCCCGCATTGCGGACGATCGCGTCTCAAGATGCGACACGCCGGTGACATGTCCGCCCGTACGTCCCTACGATCGGTTCCATGCAGTGCTCTATCAGCGGCCTCCGTCAGCGGGGCCAGGCGGATCTCACGAAGCGGCGGGCAGTAGACCTGTGCCGCGTCGCCGCCATGCTCTGTCGCACTGTCTGAGCGGGATCGTCGTATCCCGCATTCCCCCGGCCCTTCGATCGTTGTCAGGGCCCATTTCCGTGCATGTGTGTACGCGCAGAAATGCGCCCCCGTACATCCGCACCATCTCGCCGCAGACTGCCCCGGAGGAGAAAAGAATGAGCCGCAGTGACGTCCTCGTAGACGCCGACTGGGTCGAGGCCCACATCGACGACCCGAAGGTTGCTCTTGTCGAGGTCGACGAGGACACCTCGGCGTACGAGAAGAACCACATCAAGAACGCGATCCGGATCGACTGGACCAAGGACCTCCAGGACCCGGTCCGCCGTGACTTCATCGACCAGGCCGGCTTCGAGAAGCTCCTGTCCGAGAAGGGCATCGGCAACGACACCACGGTCGTGCTCTACGGCGGCAACAACAACTGGTTCGCGTCCTACGCGTTCTGGTACTTCAAGCTCTATGGTCACCAGGACGTCCGCCTGCTCGACGGCGGCCGCAAGAAGTGGGAGCTCGACTCCCGCGCCCTGGTCGACGGCGACCAGATCCCGTCCCGTCCGGCCACCCAGTACAAGGCCCAGGCGCAGGACCGGTCGATCCGCGCCTACCGCGACGAAGTCCTGGCGGCGATCGGCAACCAGAACCTGGTCGACGTGCGTTCGCCCGACGAGTTCAGCGGCAAGCTGCTCGCCCCGGCGCACCTCCCGCAGGAGCAGTCGCAGCGTCCGGGCCACGTCCCGACCGCGCGCAACATCCCGTGGTCGAAGAACGCCAACGACGACGGCACCTTCAAGTCGGACGACGAGCTCAAGGCCCTCTACGAGGACGAGCAGGTCGACCTGTCGAAGGACACCATCGCGTACTGCCGCATCGGTGAGCGCTCCGCCCTGACCTGGTTCGTGCTGCACCAGCTGCTCGGCCAGGAGAACGTCAAGAACTACGACGGTTCGTGGACCGAGTACGGCTCCCTCGTCGGTGTGCCGATCGAGCTCGGCGCCAACAAGTAACTCCGCACGACCTGGACCAGCCCGACCCCGACCAGAAGGACAGAACACCATGTGTGGAGCACAGGCCGGCGGCCCCGACGCCTCGACCATCAAGCCCGGTGAGACCACGATCCAGGGCAGCGTGACCCGCGACGGCGAGCCGGTGACCGGTTACGTCCGTCTGCTGGACTCGACCGGCGAGTTCACCGCGGAGGTCCCGACCTCGGCGACCGGACAGTTCCGCTTCTACGCGGCCGAGGGCACCTGGACGCTGCGCGCCCTCGTCCCGGGCGGCAGCGCCGACCGCACGGTCGTCGCGCAGACCGGTGGCCTCTCCGAGGTGGCCATCGCCGTCTGATCCGCGGCACAGAACGGCCGGAGGGCCGTACCCCAGGGGGTTGGACGCCTTCTGAACCGGGGTACGGCCCTTCGCGCCGTCCACAGGGTGTGCGGGGGTCCGTTCGTGCCGGGCGCACAGGCCGGGATCGGGCCTACCCTTGAGTTATGTACGCCCGGCGCCGTCGCCGCTACTTCCTGATGATGGGCGGATGCATAGTCCTTTTCGTCTCCGCCTGGGCCTTCGTGCGGCTCTGGTCGATGCCCGTCGCCGTCGGAATGTGTGTGGTCGCCATGGTCATCCCGCCCGTCGCGGCGATGCTCGCCAACCGGCGGGGGCCGGAGGACCGCTGGTGGGACGATCCGTCCGGCGACCCGCAGTCGGACGAGTGGTGGGACGAGCTCGACGGCAAGAAGCGCCGCTAGTGCCGCGACCGGCAAGGTTTGCCCCGTCGCGACGCCCGGCACGCGCGCTCGCGGCGTTGGCCAAAAGCCCAGGTAGCCCCTTCCCCGAGTTCTCAGCTTCGTTCGAGCAGGGGAGACCCCACCCCAGGGCCGCCTTGCGATCACACGCACCGGTCGCCGCTCCTTGACGGGCAAACCTTGCCGGTCGCGGCACTAGTAGCAGAACTGTCCGCCGTCGGCAGGAAGAACCGTCAGTAGACGAGGGCCTGGACGCCGTCCGCCATGACCTCGCTGACGAAGACCTGGGCACCGGCGATCCGTACGCCTTCCAGTACGTCGTTCTCGGTGATGTCGCGCCGAGCCGCGCACTGGGTGCAGAGGGTGATCAGGCCGCCCGCCTGAATCGACTCGATCAGGTCCGGCAGCGGTGCGGCGTGCGGGAGTTCGAACTCGGCGGCGCGGCCAGGCAGTGCGAACCAGCTGGATTCACCGGTCAGCCAGAGCGAGACCTCGACACCGCTGGCGACGGCGACCGCCGCCACCGTGAACGCCTGCGAGCAGCGCTCGGCGGAATCGGCACCTGCGGTCACCTTGATCACGAGCTTCTTCGGCATATGCCGAACTGTAATCGCCGGCCGCGCAACCCCACCCGACCGCCATAGCGGTTCCTTCCGCGTCCGTCCCCTGTACTACGCGGGGGCTATGCCGTGGCCGCAGGTGCTGCTGCAGTGAAGGCGTCCGCGTGCTCCGCGGCCCACTGGGCGAATGTGCGGGCCGGGTAGCCGGTGACCTTCTCGACGGTGTCGACGACCGTACGGCCCACCTCCGGGGTATTCCCGTATGCCTGGATCAGGAAGCCGATGACGTCCTCCGGGTGGCCCGCCGCCCGCCATTGCACGATGGCCTGCTCCTCGCTGAGCTCGACCAGGGCGATCTCCCGGTCGCGGGCGGCAGCGATCGTCGCCACCTTGTCGCCGACGGTCAGCAGTTCGGGGCCGGTGATCACGTACTCCTGGCCCCCGTGGCCCTCCTCGGTGAGCGCGACCGCGGCGACGGCGCCGATGTCGCCCTCGTGAACCATGGCACTCAGCCGGGAGATGAACGGCTCGCGTACTTCGCCCGAGGCCACGATCCCGTCCGCCCACCCCAGGCAGTTGGCCATGAACTCGACCGGCATGAGCACGGTCCAGTCCACATCGTCATCGGCACGCACGGCGTCCTCCAGCAGGGACGGCCCGCCGCCATGCAGCACGGTGACCCGGCGTACGGCCGCGCGGGCCAGCTCCAGGATCCGCGGGCCGGTCTCCAGCGGGGCGAAGTAGGGCCCGCCGAAGGTGATCAGATGGAGGCCGGTGACGCCCTCCAAGGCCGGAATCAGGCTGTCGGGTTCGGCGAGATCACCCTGGACGACTTCGACACCGGCCGGGAGGGCGGCTCTCGCCGCATCCCGGGTGAGGGCGCGGACCGCATGGCCGCGGGCGAGCAGTTCGGCGACGACCTGGCGGCCGACGGTTCCGGTGGCACCGGTGACAAGAATCCTCTGCGTCTGCGTCATGGCACGACCATAGGGAGCCTTTAGGTCAGCTTCTGTCCGCAAGGGCGCTCGGGCCGGAAACGGAGACAGGAACTGCCATGGGGGCACCGTTCCCGCGTACACAGCCGCCCTCGTCATCCAGTCCCGCAAGGGGAAGGCCGGCACGGAACGCGTCCCGTTCCACCGGACACTGACCCTGATGAACCAGCTGTTGGGCTGACCCGCACGCCGGGGAGCCCCTTCCGTCGGCACGCCCCGAACCGTCGCGCCGGGCCCCTACCCATTAGGCTGGGGTCCGGCCCTGTATTGCCGCCATACCGCTCGTTATCGCTCGTCCGAGGAGCTCCCGTGCTTGAGGCATTCTTCACCACCCTGCTGGTTCTGGTCTGCGTCGGCGTTCTTGCTTTCGCGGCCCTGACCGTGAAGAAGCTGTACCAGGGCCAGCGCTGACCCGGGTCCGCACCACTCACCACTCCCTCACAGATCGTCTGAGCCGCTCATGATCGAGATCCCGTCCGACCTCCACCCGGACCTCGTCCCGCTTGCCTTCCTGCTCGGCAACTGGGCGGGCGCGGGTGTGTCCGACTTCCCCGGCGCCGAGAAGTGCAACTTCGGCCAGGAAGTCTCCTTCAGCCACGACGGCCGGGACTTCCTGGAGTACGTCTCGCACTCCTGGGTGCTCGACGCCGAGGGCAACAAGGTCAAGCCGCTGGAGACCGAGTCCGGCTACTGGCGCATCGACAAGGACCGCAAGGTCGAGGTCGTCATGGTCCGCGACCAGGGGGTCATCGAGATCTGGTACGGCGAGCTCGCCCACCAGAAGCCGCAGATCGACCTGGTCACCGACGCGGTGGCCCGGACCGCGGCCTCCGGCCCCTACAACGGTGGCAAGCGCCTCTACGGCTATGTGAACAGTGACCTGATGTGGGTCGGGGAGAAGGCCACCCCCGACGTGGAGCTGCGCCCCTACATGTCGGCGCACCTGAAGAAGGTCGTCACCCCGGAAGAGGTCGAGGCGATGGCGAAGAGCCTCGGCGACCTGCCGGACGACGGCATCGCGTTCTTCAAGTAGCCGCACGCCTCCCAGGTACGCGAACAACCTGCGGTCAGGTGCTCACCCGGTCCTACACTGGCCCTGTGGTGAGCACCGACTGGAAGACCGATCTTCGGCAGCGCGGCTATCGGCTGACGCCGCAGCGGCAGCTTGTCCTGGAAGCCGTCGACACGCTGGAACACGCGACGCCCGACGACATCCTTGCCGAGGTACGCAGGACGGCGTCCGGTGTGAATATCTCGACCGTCTACCGGACCTTGGAGCTTCTGGAGGAGCTCCAGCTGGTCAGCCATGCCCATCTGGGGCACGGGGCGCCGACGTACCACCTGGCCGACCGCCACCACCACATCCATCTGGTCTGCCGGGACTGCGAGGACATCATCGAGGCCGATGTCGACGTCGTCGCCGAATTCACCGCGAAGCTGCGGGACAGCTTCGGCTTCGAGACCGACATGAAGCACTTCGCGATCTTCGGCCGCTGCGCCGGCTGCACGGCGAAGGCGGCGGACGGTGAGCCGGGCGATCAGCCCCGGCCGCCCGCGTCGGCGCCATAACGGCCTCCCTGTCGTGGGGGAGGCCGTAAGCCGAGTCGTACGCTGGTCGCATGAAGAGCCCCTTGCTGTCCCTGCCCGGCGCCGTCCCCGCCGAGGGCCGCGACGAAGGTGTCGCCGCGCACTACGGCGACCTGTTCCGCGAGCAGCGAGCCCTCGCCGACGGCACCGGCCTCGTCGACCTCTCGCACCGCGGCGTCGTCACCGTCACCGGAAGCGACCGGCTGGCCTGGCTGCACCTGCTGATCACCCAGCACGTCAGCGAACTCGCCCCGGGGGAGGCCACCGAGGCGCTGATCCTCACCTCGCACGGGCACATCGAGCACGCTCTCTATCTCGTCGACGACGGCGAGACGGTGTGGATGCACGTCGAACCGGACACCCAGGGCGACCTGATCGCCTATCTGGACTCGATGAAGTTCTTCTACCGGGTGGAGGTCGCCGACCGCACCGGGGACTTCGCCGTCGTGCACCTGCCGGCCGGCTCCATCGCGGAGGTCCCCGAGGGCGTCACCGTACGGGAGACGCCGCACGGCCGTGACCTGTTCCTGCCCCGCTCCGACCTGGAGACCTACGCCGCCGAGAACGGCCCGGTGGCCGGCATCCTGGCCTACGAGGCGCTGCGCGTCGAGGCTCACCGCCCCCGGCTCGGCTTCGAGACCGACCACCGCACCATCCCGCACGAGCTGGGCTGGATCGGCACCGCCGTCCACCTCCAGAAGGGCTGCTACCGCGGTCAGGAGACCGTGGCCCGGGTGCAGAACCTGGGGAAGCCGCCGCGCCGGCTGGTCTTCCTGCACCTGGACGGCAGCGACGTGATTCTGCCCGGACACGGCACCCCGGTGCGGCTCGCAGCGGACGGGGCGGAGGGACGTCAGCTCGGCTTCATCACGACGTCCGCCCGCCACCACGAGCTGGGCCCGATCGCGCTGGCGCTGGTCAAGCGGAACGTGGCGGTGGACGCGGAACTACTCGCGGGGGACACCGCGGCGGCCCAGGAGACGGTCGTCGAGCCGTAGATCCGCTACGCGAAGCCGTCTACGGACGCGCACGGCCGAATCCGGCTCAGACCTCGATCAGTACGGTGAACGGGCCATGGTTCGTGAGCGAGACCCGCATGTCCGCTCCGAACCGGCCCGTCTCCACCTGCGCGCCCAGCGCCCGCAGCTGCGCCACCACCTCGTCGACCAGCGGTTCGGCGATCTCGCCGGGCGCGGCGGCGTTCCAGGTGGGCCTGCGCCCCTTCCGGGCGTCCCCGTAGAGAGTGAACTGTGAAATCACCAAAAGCGGTGCATTCACATCGGAGCAGGACTTCTCGCCCTCCAGGATGCGCACCGACCAGAGCTTGCGGGCGAGCTGCGCCGCCTTCTCCACGGTGTCCCCGTGGGTGACTCCGACCAGCACACACAGCCCTTCGCCGACGATTTCGCCGACCACCTCGGGCCCGCTCCCGTCGCTCGCGCCGTCGGCCACCGTGACGCTCGCGCCGTCCACTCTCTGTATCACCGCACGCATACAGACCAACCTATCTTGGGCTGAACGGGTACAGAGCATCTGCATAGGCGCGGTGTGGGGTGGCACCATGCACGGGAGGCGGTGTGCCGACGCATCGGTCGAGGGGATGGACAGAGCATGAGTACATATGGAATCGGGCAGTCCCCCGGTGTCGTACCGGTCACGCGTGCCGCCGGTGCCAGTACGAGTACCAGCACCATGCGTCCGCCCGTGCAGCGGACCGGTCCCGGCCTCGACGACGGCCTGCCCGGTCCCTCGCAGCCGGAGCTGGGCTCCCTGCGGCTGCCGGAACTGCGCGCGCTGCGCCGCGACGCGCAGCGCGATGAGGCAGACCTCAGTTACGTACGCCGTCTGGTCCAGGGGCGGATCGACATCCTGCGGGCCGAGCTGGCCCGCCGCCGGGCCCCCGAGACCCCGGTCGTGGACCGGCTCTCCGAGATCCTCGCCGACACCCCGTCGCGGCACCGCTCGTCCGCCCGGCACGTGACGCTGACCACGCCGCGGAGCGACGAGTTCCGCCGGCTGGCCGCCGAGACACTCGCCGAGGTCGAACTCTCCGACCTCGACGCCCGTACCGACGCGGAGCTGCACACCGCAATGGGACGGCTCGTGCGCTATGAACAACAGGTCTCCCGCCGCCGTCACCAGCTGCAGTGCACCACGGACGATTGCAGTGCGGAGATCGCCCGCAGGTACCGTGATGGGGAAGCACAAGTAGACGACCTGCTCACCTGAAGCGATCCTTCCGGGGCGGGTCCCGCACAGCCCCGGAAGGCCGCCGCGATGAGCTCCACCCCCTTCATATCCCCGGCGGCCCCTGAGCTGCCCGTTCTGGCCGAGGTCGTACGGTCCGGCTTCGTCGAAGGCCACCACCGGGGCTCGCTGGTCGTGCTGGCCGCCGACGGCAGTGTGGAGCAGGCGCTGGGAGACCCGGCCGCAGCGGTCTTCCCGCGCTCCTCGAACAAGCCGATGCAGGCCGCCGCCGTGCTGCGGGCCGGGCTCGACCTCTCCGGGGAACGGCTGGCGCTGGCCGCCGCGAGCCACTCGGGCGAGGGGTTCCACCTCGATCTCGTACGCAAGATGCTCGCCGAGTACGGACTGACGCCGGACGATCTGCAGACCCCGCCCGATCTGCCGCTGGACCCGGCGGAGGCGGAGACCTATCTCGCCGCGGGCGGCGTCCGCGAGCGGATCACCATGAACTGCTCCGGCAAGCACGCGGCGATGCTCGCGGTGTGCGCACGCAACGGCTGGGACCCGGCGACCTATCTGGACCCCGCCCACCCGCTCCAGCAGCTGGTCCACCAGGCGGTCGAGGACGCGGCGGGCGAGCCGGTCACCGCGGTGGGTACGGACGGCTGCGGGGCCCCGCTGATGGCGATCAGCCTGGTCGGTCTGGCGCGGGCGTTCCGCTCGTTCGTGCTGGCCGAGGCGGGCACCGCGGAGCGCCGGGTGGCGGATGCGATGCGCGCCCACCCGGAGTACGTCGCGGGCACCCGGCGCCCCGACACCTGGCTGATGCGCGAAGTGCCGGGCACGCTCTCCAAGATGGGCGCGGAGGCGGTCCAGGCGGTGGCGCTGGCGGACGGCCGGGCGCTGGCATTCAAGATCGACGACGGCGGCGGGCGGGCGCTCGGCCCGGTGCTGGCCAGGGCGCTGGAGCTGCTCGGCATCGACGCCCCGGTGGTGGACCGGATCGGCCGGGCGCCGCTGCTGGGCGGCGGCGCGGAAGTGGGCGTGATCCGGGCGGCGTTCTGACCGTTCGGGTCTCCCGGGAAGCCCGGAAAACCTGGCGACATTTCCGTCCCGTATGCCTAGCGTGCTGCGCATGACTCTTGAGGTCCGTACCGTCAGCGAATCCGAGTACCCCAACTGGCTGCGTGCCGTGAACACCGGTTTTCTGCGCCCGCCGACGGTGACGGACGGGGAGGTCGCGAGCCGCCTCCCGCACACGGACCTGGCCCGTACCCAAGGGGTGTTCGACGACGGGCGGTGCGTGGCGTCGTTCCGGTCGTTCGCCCAGGAGCTGACGGTCGTCGGCGGCGCCACCGTGCCGTCGGACGCGGTCACCAACGTCACGGTGTCGCCCACTCACCGCCGGCGCGGGCTGCTCAGCCGGATGATGGCCACGGACCTGGCGGCGGCGAAGGAGCGCGGCGAGGTGGTCGCGACGCTGATCGCCGCCGAGTACCCGATCTACGGGCGGTACGGGTTCGGCCCGGCCACCTGGACCACCGAGTGGGAGATCGACGTCCCCCGGGCCGGCCTGGACCCGCGCTGGTCGGGCCCGTCCGCGGCGGACGGCGGCCGGATCGACCTGGTGGACGGGGCGGGGGTGCGCAAGATCGGCCCCGCCCTGCACGACCGGCTGCGCGCCCGGCAGCACGGCGTGGTCAGCCGCGGAGACCGCTGGTGGCAGCTGAGCACCGGCGAGGACCTGCCCGTGCCGGGTTCATGGACGGAACCGTTCCACGCCGTGTACCGCAATGCGGACGGGGAGGTCGACGGCCTGCTCGGCTACCGCGCCGACGACAAGTGGGGCGACGCGAAGCAGCCGCTGAACCGGGCGTCCGTCCTCGGTCTGATCGCCGAGACCCCGGCGGCGGAACGTGCGCTGTGGCACTTCGTCTGCTCGATCGACTGGGTCACCACGGTCCGCTCCGGCTACCGCGCCCCCGACGACCTGCTTCCCCTCCTCCTCCCGGACCCGCGCGCGGCCCGCATCGTCACGCAGGCGGACTGGATGTGGGTGCGGATCCTGGATGTCGTACGAGCCCTGGAGGCGCGCACCTACGCCGTCCCGGCCACCCTGACCCTGGACATCCGCGACCCGGCCGGCCTGAGCGGCGGCCGCTTCCGCCTGGAGGCCTCCCCGGACGGCGCGTCCTGCACGCCGACCGCGGAGAGCGCCGATCTGGCCCTGGACGTACGGGAGCTGGGGACGCTCTACCTCGGCGACGAATCGGTACTGCGGCTCGCGGCACTGGGCCGGATCGACGAGCTCACGCCGGGCGCGGCGGCGGTGGCTGACGGGGTGTTCCGGGCGCGGCGGCGTGCCTGGTGCCCGGATGTGTTCTGACCGCGTGCGCGGCTGCCGGCGTCCGGCCGGGCGTACGTGAGCGTGTCAACGTCACTCACGTCGATCACCACCTCGTCAGGCCCCGCCACCGGGTGGGGCCGCTCGGCCGGAACCAGTACCTCCGGACCGCTCAGCTCCCTGACCAGCGCCACGCGCATGCGGATCGCGCCCCTCCGCGTTCGGGCGGCCGGCCGGTCCGGTGCCCGTGTTCCCACCCTCGGACGCCAAGTCCGGTCGAGGTCAACGGCGTACGCTTCGTGGTCATGAACGGAGAGAAGGACCGACCCGGGACCGCGGCTCAGCCGCCGATCAGCCTGCGGGAGCGGAAGAAGCAGCTGACGTACCAGGCAGTTTCCGATGCCGCGATCGCCATGTTCCTGGAGCGGGGCTTCGACAAGGTCTCGGTGGCGGAGGTGGCGGCCGCCGCCGACATCTCCAAGCCCACGCTGTTCCGGTACTTCCCCACCAAGGAGGACCTGGCGCTGCACCGGTTCGCCGACCACGAGGACGAGGCGGCGAGGGTGATCGCGGCCCGCCCGGAGGGCGAATCGCCGCTGGACGCCCTGCGCCGCCACTTCCTCGACGGCCTGGAGCGGCACGATCCGGTGACGGGGCTCTGCGATGCGCCGGAGGTGCTGGCGTTCCACCGGATGCTGTACGGGACGCCGTCGCTGGTGGCCCGCCTGTACGGGTACCAGAGCCGCTCGGAGGCGGCGCTCGCACGTGCGCTGGGCGACGGGGTGCGGGACCGGCTGGCGGCGGGGCAGATCATCGCCGTGCAACGCATCCTGGCGATGGAGAGCTGGCGGCGGATCGACGCCGGGGAGAGCGCGGACGAGGTGTACGGGGACGCGGTGCGAGCGGCCGAACTCGCCTTCGTGCAGCTGAGGTCGGGGATCGAGGGGGACCGGTAGGGAGGGCGGCCCCGCCCGCTGTGCGCGTACGGACTACGGCCTCAGCACCGCGTCGCGAGTGGCGGCCCACTGCAGCGAGTGCCGGATGCCCTCCGCCACCGAGTGCTGCGGCTGCCACTCCAGCAGGCGGTGGGCGCGTTCGCTGCGGGTGTACGCCCCCGCCACATCCCCCGGCCGCGCGGCGACGTCGACCGACGGCACCGGGGCGTCGGCCACGCTGTTGAAGGCGGTGAGGAGTTCGCGCACCGTGGTGCCCGTGCCGGTGCCCACGTTGATGACGGTGGAGCGGGAGCCGTCCGTCCCGGGCAGCAGTGCGTCGAACCTGTCCAGCGCCGCCACATGCGCGGCGGCCAGATCCCACACATGGACGTAGTCCCGGATGCCCGACCCGTCGCGCGTCGGATAGTGGGTGCCCGTGACCTGGAACGCGACGCCCTCCTCCTGAGCCTCGATCATCTTGCCCAGGGCGTGGCTGGGCCGCCGGAGCTGAAGTCCCGTACGCATTTTGGGATCCGCGCCGATCGGATTGAAGTAGCGCAGGGACAGCACGCGGATCGGCCGGGTGGCGGCGATGTCGGCGAACATTCCCTCGCAGACCGCCTTGGTCCGGGCGTACGGGCTCTGCGGGTCGAGGGGTGACTCCTCGTCGACCGTCAGGTTCTCGTCCGCGGCGTAGATGGCGGCGGAGGAGCTGAAGATCAGGCGCTCGCAGCCGTTGCGCAGCAGATGGGAGACGAACTCCAGGCTCTTGGTGACGTTCGCCCGGTAGTAACCCAGCGGATCGGCCACCGAGTCGGGGACCACGATCAGTGCGGCGCAGTGGACGACGGCGTCGATGTCCGGATGCTCGGCGAAGACGCGGTCGATCAGCGGGCCGTCGGCGATGTCGCCCTCGTAGAAGGGGCGCCCGGACGTGAACTCCCGCCTGCCCGTCGCGAGGTTGTCGAGGATCACCGGACTGATCCCGGCGTCCGAGCAGGCTGAGGCGATCGTGCTGCCGATGTAGCCCGCGCCCCCGGCGATCAGAACCTTCATGCCGTACCCCTCCGTCGACCCGCCCGGCTGCCTGGCAGAGCCAGACGGTGATGTCCGGAGCCTAGTCCCCCTCCCGGCAGGCTTTGCCCCGTCGCACCGCCCAGCACGCCCTCCCTCAAGGCCTTGAGGGCCAGGGGCCCCCTTCCGCGCCGGCCGGCGGGGAAGCGCGCCCCGGCCGGCACCCGGAAGGGAGGTTGTTGCCGCTGATGTCGAAATCCCCGCAGGTGAGAAAGAAGCGACGTGCTGTCCGTGGTCGTCGGCGGCGCCCGCACACTCGAACTGCGCCTGAGGACCGACACGCTCCTGTCCGCCCTCGCCACGACGGCGTCCTGAGCGTTTGCGGAAGTCAGGCCACCCGCTCCGTCAGGAAGTCCTCCCATGTCCGCGTACCCACGGACGTCTCCTCGCCGAGCGACAGATTCTCGCCCGCCCGGTACGCGAGCCCGGCCTTCCCCGGAACCCGGACCGGCATCATCAGCCGGTGCTTGCCGCGCGCCTGCAGGTATCCGCGGCTCAGTTCGGCCACTCCGTACACGTTCGGTCCGGCCAGGTCCGGCACCAGGCCGGCCGGTTCGCCGAGCGTCAGCTCCACCAGCCGGGCCGCCACCTCACGCGCGTCGACCGGCTGGAATCGGAGTCCGCCGGGCACCGGAATCACCGGCAACTTCGTCATCTTCTCCACGACGGTCAGGACCAGGTTGTTGAACTGGGCGGCACGCAGCGTGGTCCACGGCAGGCCCGAGTCGGCCACGGCCTGCTCAGCGCCCAGCTTGGACTTGAAGTAGCCGATCGGCATCTTGTCCGCCCCGATGACCGAGATGTACACGAGGTGCTGGACTCCGGCTCGCGACGCGGCCCGTACCAGGTTCCGGGTCGCTTCGTCGTCTCCCTTGGGACCGCCCGCGAGGTGCAGCACCGTCCCGGCCCCGGCCACCGCGGACTCGACGCCCTCGTCCTTGAGCAGGTCGCCGGTCACGTACTCGATGCCGTCCTCGGGCTCGTGGCTGTGCCGGCTCAGGACCCGTACCTGACGTCCGGCGTCCCGCAGGAGCGGCACGACGAGGCGGCCGAGCGTGCCCGTGCCGCCGGTGACCAGAAGGGGAGAGGTGGCCATGGTGGTCTCCAATTCGTTCGTCCGGGAGTCGAACTCCCGTCACAATCAGCGGTGTTTTGTGGGTCTGCTGATATGACCCGCCATGGGGAAGGAATGTGACCGGATGGACGACAGCGCAGGGCTGACCGAGCGTTTCGAGGCGGACCGGGCCCGTCTGCGAGCCGTGGCGTACCGGATGCTCGGCTCGGTGAGTGAGGCCGATGACGCTGTTCAGGAAACCTGGTTGCGCCTCAATCGCACCGACACCAGCGGCGTCGAGAACCTCAGTGGGTGGCTGACGACGGTGACGGCACGGGTGTGTCTGAACATGCTGCGGGCGCGCGAGTCCCGGCGCGAGGATCCTCTAGCCGCACTCGTTCCCGAAACGGCCGCGGACCAGGAGGACGGGCGCGACCCCGAGGAGGAAGCGCTGCTCGCGGACTCGGTCGGACTGGCGCTGCTGGTGGTGCTCGACACACTGACACCGGCCGAGCGAATCGCCTTCGTGCTGCACGACCTGTTCGCCGTGCCCTTCGACGAGATCGGCCCGATGATCGAGCGTTCCCCCACAGCGGCCAGACAGCTTGCGAGCCGCGCCCGCCGCCGGGTCAAGGGGGCCGCCCCGGTGCCCGACGCCGACCTGGCCCGCCAGCGTCAGGTGGTCGATGCCTTCCTCGCTGCCACCCGTGGTGGGGACTTCGACGCACTGGTCCGGCTGCTCCATCCGGACGTCGTCCTCCGGGCCGACCCGGCGGTCGTGCCGACCCCCGAACCGATCGTCGTCCGCGGTGCCCGCACCGTCGCCCAGGGCGCGATGGCCGCCATGGGCCGGGCCCGGTTCACCCAGCTGGGGCTGGTCAACGGCGCGGTGGGTCTCGTCATGGCTCCGCTCGGCCGCCTGGCCCTGGTGCTCGGCTTCACGGTCACGGCGGACGGGATCACCGAGATCGACGTGATCGCGGACCGGGGCCTCCTCAGCCAGGTCGAAATCGCCGTGCTCGACGCCTGACCCGATGTCCACGCCCGGTGCCGTACCGAGCCGCCCGCGCGAGAACGGCTGCGGCGCCGGGCCGGGATGTGACCGGGCCGGCGTTTGACCGACGACAACGCCGCAGATGTGCGCATCCAGCCCCGCGACGCCGCCTCCCATGTGCCGGTCGGTCTTAGGCTGGCCCGGTGACACTTGAGGATCTCGTACGGTTGCGCCGGGCCCGGGACGTGATGGACCGCGACTACGCCCAGCCCCTCGACGTCCCGGCACTGGCGCGCGTCGCCCTCATGTCGCCCGGGCACTTCTCCCGCAGCTTCCGGGCCGCCTACGGCGAGACCCCGTACAGCTACCTGATGACCCGCCGTGTCGAGCGGGCCAAGGCGCTGCTGCGGCGGGGAGACCTGAGTGTGACGGAGGTCTGTTTCGCGGTCGGTTGTACGTCGCTGGGGTCGTTCAGCTCGCGCTTCACCGAGCTGGTCGGCGAGAGCCCGAGCGCGTACCGGGCCCGCCGCCACGACCCGGGCGCGGCCATTCCGGCGTGCGTCGCCAAGATCCTCACGCGGCCGGTCAGGAACGGACCGGTCAGGACCGGGGAAGCGGAAACCGCCGACCGCCCGTAGCGTCGAAGGCATGAACATCAAGCTTTCCCAGTGCTTCATCGCAGTCGACGACCATGACAAGGCGCTCGTCTTCTACCGCGACGTTCTCGGCCTGGAGGTACGCAACGACGTGGCGTTCGAGGGGATGCGCTGGGTGACCGTCGGCTCCCCCGCGCAGCCGGACGTGGAGATCGTCCTCGAACCGCCGGCCGCGAACCCGAACGCCTCACCGGCCGACAAGCAGGCGATGGCCGAGCTGCTGGCCAAGGGCATGCTGCGCGGCGTGATCTTCTCCACCGACGACTGCGACGCCACCTTCGAGCGCATCCGGGCCGCGGGCGGCGAGGTACTCCAGGAGCCGGCCGACCAGCCCTACGGCGTCCGCGACTGCGCCTTCCGCGACCCCGCCGGCAACATGCTGCGCTTCACTCAGCCGCGCGGCCGGTGACGTCCGCCCCCCATTGCCGACCGGTCTCAGCTCCTGCTGGCTCCGGCGTCACATTCCCACAGCCGCAAGGCACGCGTGCGACCCGCGTACGCACTCGACGCCTCGGCGAACTCGCGGTCTCCCCCCGTCCGCGCCTCGTGCCGCCCGCCGCAGTCCGTCCACCGGTCGGCCGTCCGCGGCCTCTGGAGGTGATCGAGCGCTCGGCCGGGCAGGGCCGCGAGGCGCACGCCGTCGAGCAGGAATCGAGAAGCGTCGGTCACCGACCCGCAGTTAACGTGACGGCCATGGACATCACCATTCACACGGCCTCCCTCCCGCATGACGACCCGGACGCCGCCCTGGCCTTCTACCGCGACACCCTCGGCTTCGAGGTCCGCAGCGACGTCGGACACGGCACGATGCGCTGGATCACGGTCGGCCCCGTCGATCAGCCCGGCACTTCCATCCTCCTGGCGCCGCCGGCCGCCGACCCAGGGGTCACCGAGGACGAGCGCCGGACCATCGTCGAGATGATGGCCAAGGGCACCTACGGCTGGATCCTGCTGGCCACCCGGGACCTCGACGGTACGTTCGAGAAGGTGCAGGCCGGCGACGCCGAGGTCGTCCAGGAGCCGACCGATCAGCCCTACGGCGTTCGCGACTGCGCCTTCCGCGATCCCGCGGGCAACCTGATCCGCATCCAAGAGCTTCGCTGAGCCGTTCGGTCATCGGTCTGCCCTCGGTGGCCGGTGTCGCGACCACCGCGAAGAACACGGCGGCCGGCGCTTCCGTGGTCCTGCGTCCCGGCGAGCCGGCCACCGGCCCTCACCTGGCCGCCGCCCGCGTCGGCATGCCGCCCAGCGCCTACCGGAGCAGCGCTGCGGGCGCTGCGGCGGGGATGCCGTCGTGCGTGACGAAACAGGTGACCAGACCGGTCAGGAATCGAGAAGCACCGGCGGCCGAGCCGCAACTAGCGTGACGGACATGACCTCCATCGAATCCATCACCCTCGAGGTGGCCGACCCCACGGCCGCCGACCGCTTCTACACCACCGCCTTCGGTTTGGGCACTCGGCTGCGCCTGCGGGCCTCCGAGGCGCCGACGACCGGCTTCCGCGGGTTCACGCTGTCGCTCACGGTGTCCCAGCCGTCCACCGTCAACAGCCTCGTCGACGCCGCCCTCGACGCCGGTGCCACGTCGCTGAAGCCGGCCTCGAAGTCGCTCTGGGGCTACGGCGGCGTCGTACAGGCCCCGGACGGGACGATCTGGAAGGTCGCGACCTCGGCGAAGAAGGACACCGGCCCGGCCACCCGGGAGATCGACGAGATGGTGCTCCTGCTGGGAGTCGCCGACATGACCGCGAGCAAGCGGTTCTACGTCGACCGCGGCCTCGCCGTGGCGAGGAGCTTCGGCAGCAAGTACGTCGAGTTCGCCGCTGGGTCGGGTCCCGTCAAGCTGGCGCTGTACAAGCGTCGTGCCCTTGCCAAGGACGCCGGCGTCCCTGCCGACGGCACCGGATCGCACCGGCTCGTGCTCGGCGGCGACGCCGGGGCTTTCACCGACCCGGACGGGTTCGCCTGGGAGGCCGCATCGCTGACAGGCACGCCCTGATCCGTCACCGCTGAGGTTCAGGTGCTGCCGCCGCCGAATAGATGCGTACGTCGCGTGTCCACCGGGCCCACGAGACGGGCGGTGTGCGCGAGGCCATCAGGGCGCTGGAGGCCACGCCGCCGGCGAAGCCCGCGGCCTCGATGGACCGACCGACGACCGACGGAGCCCCTCCCTCGGAGGAAGGGCTTTCCACGATGTGACTGGAGGAAGCATGACAGGCGCGCCGCCGCGTGGGCTCGAGGAGAGGCTGCGGGACACTCGCGCGAAACTGGAGAGCGACGTCGATCTCTGGGTCGCGACGGGGCAGGTGGCCGGACCAGGGCGGTGCAGGTTCGGTGAGACGAGTTGGGCTGACGGCGTGTTGGCGAAGGTGCTCCATTCCGCGCGGCGTTCCGCCGTGTGTCACTGAACCTGCGCCGTATGGCCCTTCCTCCTGTGCCGGGGAGGCCACTCAACGCGTAGCCGCGTCAGCGAGGATTGCCTGAAGTCGTGCTCGGCATTCGGCGACGAAGGCGGGGAAGGTGTCCCAGTAGTAGGAGATCCCACTGACGCCCACCGCGACCGCCCAGGCGCGGGCGCGGGTCCAGGTCACATCGTCGAGGTTCAGGGTGTTCCAGTAGGCCTGTCGGGCTTGTGGCGGCAGGTCCCAGACTGTGGAGTGCTCGGCGTCGGGAAAGCCGACCGAGAGTCCTCCGAAGTCGATGACTGCGTGGAGCTTGCCTTCCCGGACCAAGAGGTTGGTCGGCTTGAGGTCGCCGTGGAGCCACACCTGGGGCCCCGAGGGCTCGGGCAGTGCGAGCGCGGCTCGCCACAACTGTTCCAGAGTGTCAACGTCGAGCTCAGAACCCACCGTGGTCCGGCAGTCGTCGAGACACCCGGTGACCCACTGGTCGCATGGCTTCAGGCTGCCTCCCCGGTACCAGCTGAGGCCGTCCGTGCGGGTCGCTCCCATGAGGTCGATGCGGTGGAGTTCCCTCACGACCGCCGCCAGGTCGGCTCCGAAAGCGGGCCAGTCCCGGACGGTGTCCGGGCCGGCTTCACCACCGTCAATCCAGCGGTAGACCGACCAGACCAGTGGGAAGGCGTCGGTGGGCGTCCCGGCGTGGACGGGTTCGGGAATCGGACATGAAAGGAGGGGCGCCAAGCGAGGGAGCCATTCCTGTTCCTTCCACACGGACTGTCCCTTGTCGGCGGTTCGTGGAAGTCGCACGAGCAGGTCATTGCCCAGCCGATACATGGTGTTGTCCGTACCTGCGCCTGCGGGCGACAACGGTAGGTCAGCCCACTCCGGGCGCTGTGCTTTCAGCAGCGATCGGACTAGCGTCTCGTCGACTGGGATCTCATTCTCGTGAAGCGTCACGCCGGAAGTCTCATCGCTGGATGCAAGAGGAAGCCAGTGACTTTTCGTCAGATCGGGTCGTGACCCTCGAAGATGACCCCGCAGGCCTAGCCCAGACATCAGCCGCAAAGCAGGTCGTGGGCAGCGGGCGGGCCCTGTGCAGCGGGCTGCCTTGGCGCGGCCCATTCCTCAGGACGGCCGGGTTGGCGGGTGTGATGCCGACGCGTTCGGCGAGTTCGCCCACGGACGTCTTCCGCTTGGCGAGCATGACGTCGGTGTCGACGGTGATCGGCATCAGATCACCTCGTTCGGCTCGGCCTGCATCTGTGCCGCCTCGGCGTCGCAAGCATCGTCGGGCGGGGCTCCTGCCTGTCTGTGATCCACGGCACATCCAGTTCCTGTCAGGAATCGGGGGGGCTGTTCCGCTCAACTCACCGAAGGAGCAAGCGAACCGACAGGAGCGAGACATGAAGCACCGCATCGTCGTCCTCGGCGCCGGCTACGCCGGGGCCTACGTGGCCGGGAACCTGGCCCGCCGGCTGTCCCCGGCGGACACCGAGATCACCGTGGTCAACGCCGAGCCGGACTTCGTCCAGCGAATGCGCCTGCACCAGCTCGCGGCCGGCCAGCAGATCAATACTCCCAAGCTTGCCGACGTCTTCGCGGGCACGGGGATTCGGCTGCACCTGGCCCGTGTCACCGCCGTCGACCCCGAGCGCCGGGTCGTCGCCGTGGCCGACGCCGACGGTGGCGGCGAACTCGGCTACGACACGCTTGTCTACGCGCTCGGCAGCCACGGCGCCGTCGACCGCGTCCACGGCGCGGCCGAGCACGCCTTCGACGTCGCCAGCCGGCCCTCGGCGCTGCGGCTGCGCGAGCGCCTGGACAGCCTGGGCAGGCGGGGCGATGGCGGAAGTGTGGTGATCATCGGCGACGGGCTGACCGGTATCGAGACCGCCACCGAGATCGCCGAGTCCCGGCCCGGCCTGTCGGTGACGCTGATCGCCCGCGGCGAGTTGGGCGCCCGGCTCTCCGCCGGAGCCCGCGGCCACCTGCGCCGGGCCTGCGACCGGCTGGGCGTCACCGTCCTGGAGCACACCTGCGTCGAAGCCGTCGAAGCGGCGCGGGTGCTGTGCGCCGACGGCTCCGCTCTGGCGTCCGACGCAACCGTGTGGACGGCCGGGTTCGCGGTCGATCCCATCGCCGCCGCCGGCGGGCTGGAGGTCACCGAGGACGGTCGGATCGTCGTCGACAGCACCATGCGGTCGGTGTCGCACCCGAACGTCTACGCCATCGGTGACAGCGCCTACGCCATCGGCGACAACGGCCGGCTGCTGCCGATGTCCTGCTCCTCGGCCGCCTGCACCAGCCAGCAGGCCATCGAGTCGATCGTGGGACACCTGACCGGCCGCAAGATCGCGAACGCCAAGCTGGTCTACACGTACAACCACATCAGCCTCGGGCGGCGGGACGCGATCTGGCAGATGGTCGACAACGAAGGGCAGGCAAAGCCGAAGCACATGGGCGGCCGGAACATCGCACGGATCAAGTCGGGCCTCGTCGAGCTCTCCCGGTGGGCCACCGCGCACCCGACCCTCTACATGCCCAAGCGCAAGCACCGCCTGGCCGCCGCGCCGGACGCGACCGCCGAAAACGCCGTCGCGTCCGCTGGGAAGGCGGTCGGGTAGCCGCCTAGGGTGGTCCGCGTGGACAGCACCGCCACTGATCGCTTCGACACCAGCCGGTTCGAGGCCAGCCGGAACCGGCTGGCCTCGCTGGCGTACCGACTGCTGGGCTCCGCCGCCGACGCCGAGGACGCCGTGCAGGACGCGTTCCTGCGTTGGCAGACCGCCGACCGGCAGCGGATCAAGGAGCCGGAAGCATGGCTGACCAAGGTCGTCACCAACCTGTGCCTCGACCGGCTCCGCTCGGCACAGGCCCGCCGCGAACGCACGGTGGGCGCCTGGCTGCCCGAACCGCTCCTCGACGGCGACCCGATGCTCGGCCCGGCCGACACCTTC
The DNA here is from genome assembly GCF_040683105.1 of Streptomyces sp. NPDC051020. Classification (NCBI taxonomy): domain Bacteria; kingdom Bacillati; phylum Actinomycetota; class Actinomycetes; order Kitasatosporales; family Streptomycetaceae; genus Streptomyces; species Streptomyces sp. NPDC051020. The sequence goes on from NZ_JBFBCG010000023.1 coordinate 83,937, forward strand.
GAGCAGCGCGAAACGGTCTCCCTGGCCGTGCTGACCCTGATGGAGCGCCTGTCACCCCTCGAGCGGGCCGTCTACGTCCTGCGCGAAGCGTTCTCCTACAGCCACGCCGAGATCGCCGAGATCCTCGACATCACCGAATCCGCAAGCCAGCAGCACCTCCACCGGGCCCGGAACCGCATCACCACCGCGCGCCGCCGCGGCGGCGACGAAGTCGACCTCGAATCCGCCCGCAGGATCGTCGAGGAATTTCTCGCCGCTGCCTCCTCGGGCCGCACCGAACGGCTGGTGGCGCTGCTCACCGACGACGCGACCGCGATCTCCGACGGCGCCGGCCTGGCCGAGAAGCTGCTGCAGTTCGACACTGCGGAGCGCATCGCCGCCGTCGCACGGGCCGGCTTCAAGCCCACACCCGCGAAACGGCGACTGGCTGGCGGCACACCCGCCATCCACTACGCGCTCGTCAACGGCGCCCCCGCCATCCTCTTCGTGCTCGGCGACCAGGTCATCGGCGCCGTGACGTTCGACATCACAGGCGGCAGGATCGCAACCGTGCGCGGCATCGCCGCCCCCACCCGCCTCGTCCGCCTCACCGAATCCTGGCGGCAGCACGAACCGGGCACGCCGCTCATCACCCGGTGGTGACCCGACGCCGACCGCGGCCAGGCGCAGCGCCCCCCGGGGATCCCTTGGGCGGTGTCGTGACGTGGACGACCGGAATGCGACCTGTCCTGTCCCAGATAACTGTTGGCATGGTGCGGCCCTGACCTGCTGTGCTTACGGTTGAGCGGAACGAACGCGCTCTCCCCGTCCCGCTCAACCGTAGGCAGCCGCCTCTATGGCGTGCACGGAAGTCCACTGATTGGCTCGGAGTTCTCATGTCCCTGCAGATGGAACTGGTCGCGATAACACTCGATTGCCCTGATCCGCTGGCTCTGGCGGCGTTCTATCAGCAGGCCACCGGCTTTGAACCACACCCGAAGTCGGACGCCGAGTTCGCCGGTCTCAACCGTGAGGACGGACTCTTCATCGGCTTCCAGCGGGTCGAGGACTACCGGGCTCCGAGTTGGCCTGACCAGATCGTTCCCCAGCAGCTTCACATCTGCTTCAAGGTCGCGGAGAGCCTGGACGAGGCCGAGGCCCGGCTGCTGGAGCTGGGTGCGGGCAAGCCGGATCACCAGCCGCATGGGGACAAGGCACGGGTCCTCACCGACCCTGCTGGGCATCCCTTCTGCATCGTCACGCGCTGATTGGTGTTCTCGCGGCAATGAGTGTGGCTATGCCGTCGGGGTTGCCGAGCCGATACTCGATCTCCGCAGCCGATGACCTGACGGTTTTCGTGAGCCAGACGCGGCTGGTGCCGCGGATCGGGCTCTCGGTGGGGAAGCCTTGGTGGAACTTGGCGATGCTGCTGAGGGAGACGTAGAAGTCGTCGCTCATCGCCAGTTTCCTCCAGTGGGGAGACGTGAACATGTGGATCAGCGCGACGCGTTCGGGGAATCCGGCTGCTGTCAGCCAGGGTGCCTTCCTGTCCGGCTCGACTTCGGGCCCTTTGACTCGGACCAGGTCGTGAAGGGTCTCGGCTCGGTGGACGAGCCGGTAGTGGCGGTGGGCGAGGCCGGCCCAGAGCCCTGCGGTGAGTTCCTCGCAGAGGTCGATGAGGGCCGGGCCGTGATGTCGGCGAAGGCGCCAGTACTTCTGCTGTGCTCGAACGACATCGGGGGTGCGGGACAGATCGAGCTGCTCCTCGGGCGCGTGGACGTGCTGACCGACCCAGAGCTTGTGGCGAGTGCAGACGTTGTCGTGGATGGGTGCCCAGATCTGCGCGGGAAATGTCGCGCCGGTGCGCGCGACGACGCAGCGGCGGCAGGCCCAGCGAAGAACGTGGTCATCCGGGATGGCGGGCGGATCCGCAGGGCGGTCGTCGGTCTGAAGGTCGGGGAGTGTGCGGGCCAGGTGTTGGCGAGTCTCGCCGCTGAGGATGCAGAGGACGTCGACGTTGGTCAGGCGGGATTCCAGCCAGCGTGACGGTGCCCGCAGCCGGGCCAGAGAGACATGGTTGGCCAGGGCCAGTCGGGACCAGTAGGACGACTCGCACTCGCCGGGAAACGGCGGCAGCGGGATGGGCAGAGGACGGATCAGAGCCGGGCGGAACACGTTCATCCCGTGTGGGGCAGGGACGAGGGACGGCCGTGGCCGGAGGTTTCGCTGCTGTGGTCGATGCGGATGTTCTTGATCGTGGCCCGCGTGATGCGTTCACTCTGATCGAGGATCGCGGAGATCGCCGCCGCCCGGACGAGGTGGGAAAGGCTTCCGATCATGCCGCCCGTGCGCTGGTGCAGGTATCTCGCCATCGTCACCAGGGTGTTCGGCTCGTGCCGGTGCAGGCGGAGGGGCGGCGTACTTCTCGTTCGGAGTCAGCGCCTTGCTGAGCCTGGGCGCGATAGTTGTCGGTAACCTCCTATCCCGACCCGGCCTTTCTCGAAGCACTGAGCACGATATCTGTCGCCGAATTCGCATCGTTGTTGACGTGTTCCGTGCTTTTCACAGGCAAGTTGTCGCGGCGTCCCAGCCCGCGGGGCGGGCAGGTCAGGACTGCGCGGTCCGGAACGCGAGATACCGGCTGAAGGCTTCATGGCTGTCGGGGGTGAAGCGCCACTCCAGCAGGGCCGACCGCAACTCCGGCTCGGTCAGCCAGCCATGCCAGGCGACCTCATCAGGATCGGGGGCCACCGTGTCCGGCGCCACGGCTTCGTGCACGCCGAGCCAGTGAGGGCTCAAACCGCTGCGGTTGAGGAACGTGAACAGCAAGCGCGGCAGCACACGAATGCCCAGCTCTTCGGCCAGCTCCCGCGCGGCGGCCTGTTCATAGGACTCACCGACATCCACGGCGCCACCGACCACGACCTCGTAGAGCCCGGGGAAGCGCGACAGCTGCTCCGACCGCCGGTGAACGAGGATCCGCCCACGCTCATCACGACACACCGTCACGGCGACCCGGTGCAGCCAACCCTCCCGGATGGCCTGCCGGCGGCTGACCACCATCCCCAGCACACGATCTTGGTCGTCGACACACTCCACCAGTTCGTTCACGACGCACACCCTGGCAGAGGCCACTGACAACGCCGCTTCTCGGAGGCCCGTGGAGGCCGACCCAGGAGAACCTGCACCAGGAGGCCGAACGCGCATGACGACAGTTGTCGTGCAAATACGACACCTATTGTCCATTCCCAGGGGGTCTGAATTGGTGAGGTATCCCTGAGCTGCGCTTTGTCAGTTCTGCTGGGACGGCTCGGAGGATGGGCGGCCCAGTGGATGCGTTTGCGGCCGGTGGTGACGACGCCGCCGGCCCGCTTTCCGCTCGGGTCAGCAACTGGTCTACTGCGGCGGCCACGGCGGCCTGGTCGGTGTCGTCCCGCCCTCGCATCGCGAGCAGGTCCCGGGCCCGGCGCCATGTGAAGTCCGCGAACGGTGCCGAGACCAGGTGCCGGTGCGTCCACGGAACACTGATCCACTCTCGGGTGCGCGCGTCGCATACCCAGACCTGGGACAGGTCGTAGGGGTCGTAGTGGACTTCCCAGAGCCCGCCTTTGGCGGTCACTCCCGAGGAGCGGCGCCGTAGCGGGTTCAGTCCGGGGCAGTTGTAGGTGCGGTGGTCGATGCGGATGCCGTAGTCGTTGACCGAACGCCAGAGTGCCGGCAGCAACTCCAGGTAGTCGGGGCCGCTCAGCGGCATCGGCAGGTAGCCGCTGCGGTAGACCAGCAGGGCATGTGCGTCGTTGGGAGACATGGGCTGGCCCGGTAGGAACGGGCTGCGCAGTCCTTCGTGTGGCCGCTGCTGCCAGCAGGCCACGATCCACTCCTGCAGCAGGTCGTCCAGTTCCGCGAGCGTCCAGACGGCCTCGACCTCAGCGCCCCGGCGGGTCGTGTTCGAACCGGTGTAACCAGGGATGTGCTGGCAGAACAGCGTGTTGATCGAGGAAAACGTCCGCTCGACGATTCCCTTGTCAGTCGGGGTGGCCGGGCGGGACGGCTGGACGGAGATCCCCAGCGACCGGCAGGCGGTCAGAAAGGTGTCGGAGATGAACACCTTGCCGTGATCGATGCCGATCGTCTCCGGCACGATCACCGGCTTGGCGGCCGCTTCCTCCAGGCGTGCGTCGATGTCCAGCAGACTTCGGTGGGGGATCAGCGTCGCCGACATCGCCAGCGCGTCCGACCAGCCGGGCCGCAGCGGCTCCGGGACCAGCATCTTGGCCAGCAGCAGCGCGGCGTCCACGGCCTTGGTCCCTGCCGGTCGCAGCACCGCAGCGCAGATCGACCTCGTTGCCACGTCGACGGCGATCGTGAGCTCCGGGCGTCCGCTCACCCCGTCCTCGAGGACCACCAGCACGTCCAGCGGTGTCGTGTCGATCTGCACCATCTCGCCGGGTCGGCAGGCCGAGGAAGGGGTGAACGCTCCTGGCGGGCGGCGAGCCGCTGACCTGCGGGATGTGGCCTCACCGAAGGCGTGCGTACCCTCGCTCATCGCCACGACGAGCCGGTAGAACGCCGACTTCGACGGCATCGCCACTGTGCCCGGCCCGTGGACACCGACCCTGACCTCGCTCACATTCGGCAGGGGCTGAGCGTCACACTGACGGTCGGGTGAGTTTGGCGGCCACGGCGTCGAGGACCCAGTCCAGCCCGGTCGCGAAGGAAGTCTCGGCGTCCACGTCCGTGCCGTCGTACACGGCCTTGGCCAGCGCTGGGAAGCGGCCCGTGGCCAACATGCTCGTCACATGCGGGCCGTGGGCGCGCTGCCAGTCGTGCTTGGACAGGCCCGTGGCGCGCTCGGCCCGCAGGTTTGCGATCTCGCGCCTGATCGCGCCAATGAAGTAGGCGCTGACAGTCTCCACGGCACGCATGACGGTGTCGACATCGGTGAGGCCGTCGAGGGCGGCCAGCGTGGCCTCGGTCACGGCGAGGCCGTTCGGGCCCAGGGCCGGGCGGCCGCCGAGCAGGTCGGCCAGCCATTCGTGACGGAGAGCGGCCTGCCTGGTGCGATGGGCGAGGGCGCGCAGCGCCTCCCGCCAGTCACCGGGCTGCTCCTCGGGGAGAATCTCGGCCTGGACCTCGTCCACCATGAGGTCGAACAGTTCCTCCTTGGTGGAGATGTATCTGTACAGCCGCATCGGACCGGCGTCCAGGCGGGCCGCGACCTTGCGCAACGACACCGCCTCCAGCCCGCCCTCGTCGGCCAGCGCGATGGCGGCGGCGACAATCCGCTCCCGGTCGAGCGGCAAGGGGCGAGTCGGCGGCTCCGGCCGGTCCCACACAGTCATGCTCACACCGTACCGTTGCGATGCACCGTATACGAGCAATACAGTGTATCGACATGAGACACCGCATCGCAGTGGTCGGGAGCGGTCCTGCCGGCCTTACCTTCGCCCGCGTCCTGCACCGCCATGACCACGCCGTCACCGTCCTTGAACGCGATCCCGCCCCCGACGCCCGCCCCCCGGGCGGCGCGCTGGACCTGCATGAAGGGCTGGGCCAGCTCGCGCTGGACAAGGCGGGGCTGTTGGCGGAGTTCCTGGCGCTGTCTCGTCCCGAGGGGCAGGCCATGCGCATTTTGGACGCGGACGGGACCGTCCTGCGCGACTGGCGGCCCCGGCCGGATGACCGGGCCAATCCCGAGATCGACCGCGGGCAACTCCGTGACCTGCTGCTCGGCCCTCTCGACGTCCAGTGGGGTCGGGGCGTGACGCAGGTGGTGGCGGGGACCCGGGATGGCGTACTGGTCCACTTCGCGGACGGGCGGCAGGAGACGTTCGACCTCGTGGTCGGCGCGGACGGCGCCTGGTCCCGGATCCGCCCGGCGGTCTCGTCGGCGACACCGCACTACACCGGCGTCACCTATGTCGAGACCTCCCTCGACGACGTCGACACCCGCCACCCCGACCTCGCCCGGCTGATCGGCGACGGTTCCGTGGCTGTGTACGGCGTGAACCGAGCTCTCGTCGCCCAGCGCAACAGCGGCGGCCACGTCAAGGTGTACGCCCAGTTCCGCGCGCCGCTGGACTGGCACACGAACCTGGACCTGGCCGACGTCGAGGCCGTGCGATCGAGCCTGCTGGCTCTGTTCGACGGCTGGGCCGCTCCCGTCCTCGGCCTCCTCCGCCACGGCACCGCTTTCGTCCACCGCCCGCTTTACGTACTGCCCGTGTCCCATACCTGGACCCACGTCCCCGGGGTGACGCTACTGGGTGACGCCGCCCACCTGATGCCCCCCTTGGGGGCGGGCGCGAACCTCGCGATGCTGGAAGGCGCCGAACTCGCCGAGTCCATCGCCACCGGCCCCGAAGATCTGGACGAGACCGTCCGCGCCTTCGAGGAACAGATGTGGGCACGGGCCGGCCGGTGGGCGAAGATCACGACGGCCGGTCTGGAACGCCTCGTGAGCCCGGACCCCGCCGAAGCCCTCGCACTCTTCGACCAAGTCCAGCCATCCTGACTGCCAAGCGCGAGAGCACCAGCACCAACAGCTCGCCACGGCTTCACGGGGCAGTACGGCACCGCCGCGGTCCCTTCCGGCAAAACCACCGTTAGACGAACGCACGGACGCCTGCACCGAGCGCAACCCTCAACCCGCTACCGCCACTGGTCCGATCCTCCTCGCGGGACGGTGAAGCAACTCGCTGCGCAGGTCGTCCGGGACCCGTTCACTTCACTCTGCAGATTCGGCGGGAAACCGCAGATAGACAGGGAACGGACATGGACGACCGGAATGCGACCGGAGCGGCACGTGGCGCGGAACACTATTGCAAGCATGTGCTTGCAATAGTTAGCAGCGATGGCGCACTATCGAGTCATGGCATCACTCAACGTCGGCAATCTCGGTGAGTACCTGCGCGAGCAGCGTCGCCATGCGCAGCTGTCGCTGCGGCAGCTCGCCGACGCCGCCGGAGTGTCCAATCCGTACCTCAGCCAGATCGAACGCGGGCTGCGCAAGCCGAGCGCCGAGGTGCTGCAGCAGGTCGCCAAGGCCCTGCGGATCTCCGCCGAGACCCTCTACGTACGGGCCGGGATTCTGGACGAGCGGGAGCGGGAGGAGCTGGAGACCCGGGCGGTCATTCTGGCCGATCCCTCGATAAACGAGCGGCAGAAGAACGTGCTGCTGCAGATCTACGACTCCTTCCGCAAGGAGAACGGGTTCGAGACCGTCCCGGAGGACCCCGGTGACGAATCCGGCCTCAGCGCGGACGGCACGGATGCCGATACAGCTTCAAAGCCTTCACCACCCTCACACTGAGTCTGATGATCCGGGAGGACCACAGTCATGGCCATCACCGATGACCTGCGTAAGACCCTCACCGACCCGACCCCGCTCTACTTCGCCGCCGGTACGGCGGACCTCGCTGTAGAGCAGGCCCGGAAGGTTCCGGCCCTGATCGAGCAGCTGCGGGCCGAGGCGCCCGAGCGGATCGAGGCCGTGCGCAACACGGACCCCAAGGCCGTCCAGGAGAAGGTGACCACGCAGGCCAGGGAGGCGCAGGCCACCGTGCAGGCCAAGGTCTCCGAGGTGCTCGGGTCGCTCGACACCGATCTGAAGAAGCTCAGCGAGTCGGCCCAGGACCTGGCGCTGCGCAGCCTGGGCGTGGCCGCGGAGTACGCGGTACGGGCCCGGGAGACGTACGAGAAGGTTGCCGAGCGCGGCGAGCAGACGGTGCGGACGTGGCGCGGCGAGACCGCCGAGGAGATCGTCGAGATCGCTGTCGTCGTCGAGCCGCGCCGGGAGTCCGGGCCGAAGCCGAAGCCGAAGGCGGAGCCCGCCGCCAAGAGCGAGCCGAAGACCGCTGCCAGGACGGAGCCCCGCACGTCGGCCGCGCCCGCCAAGAAGGCGCCCGCGCGCAAACCCATGGAGGCTCCCGCGCGCAAGCCCGCGGCGAAGAAGCCCACGCCGCCGACCGCCAAGTAGCACTGCGGACGGTGTGTACCGGGGCACGGGGCGGGCACCTTTCGGGGTGGCCGGCTCGTTGTCCCGGTACCTTGGCCGCGAGGCGCTCATCCACTCACTAGGCGGTGCACACCATGTTGCTCACAGGATTCAGCACGCTCGTCTGGCTGCTCTACATGATCATGCTCGTCCTGGCCGTGGTCGCACTGCTCCTGGCCGCGACGGCCCGCGAGGACGCCTACCGTGCCGCGGACAAGCAGAAGAAGTCCTTCTGGGTGATCATTCTCGGCATCGCCGTTGCCGTGAACCTCTTCGTGCCGATGCTGTTCCTGCAGCTCGCGGGCGCGGTCGCATCGATCGTCTTCATGGTCGACGTACGGCCCGCGCTCAAGGCGGTCTCCGGCGGCGGTGGCCGACGCGGCGGTTCCAGCAGCGACGGGCCGTACGGGCCCTACAACGGCGGGCGCTGAGCGTTCGCAGGTGACGGCGTCGATCCGGGTCGCGGGCGGGGGAGTGGCGTGCTCCGGCTGTGGACCCGGTGGCCGCTCCGGTCGCGGTCGAGCAGCAGGACCGCCACGTCGTCGGTCAGTTCGCCGCCGTTCAGCTCCCGGACCTCGGTCACGGCGGCTTCCAGCAGTGCCTCTCCGGTGAGCCCCTCCTCCAGTTGACGGTTGATCATCGCGACCATGCCGTCCTGGCCGAGCCGCTGCGTCTCGTTCGCCCCGACGCGGCCTTCGATCAGACCGTCCGTGTACATCATCAGGCTCCAGGAGCCACCGAGTTCGACCTGCCTGCGCGGCCAGCGGGCACGCGGCAGCAGCCCCAGGGCCGGGCCGCCGTTCTCGTACGGGAGCAGCTGTGCCGCCCGTCCGTAGCGGGCGATCAGCGGCGCGGGGTGGCCCGCCAGGCAGAGACCTGCGTGGCGCCCGTCGGGGGTGATGTCGACGGTGCAGAGCGTCGCGAAGATCTCCTCGCTCTCCCGCTCGTGCTCCAGGACCTGCTGGAGCGTGGAGAGCAGCTCGTCCCCGCAGAGCCCGGCGAGCGTCAATGCCCGCCACGCTATGCGCAGTTCGACGCCGAGCGCCGCCTCGTCCGGGCCGTGGCCGCAGACGTCGCCGATCATCGCGTGGACGGTGCCGTCGGGCGTCCGCACCGTGTCGTAGAAGTCCCCGCCGAGCAGCGCGCGGCTGCGTCCCGGCCGGTAGCGCGCGGCGAAGCGGAGGTCGGAGCCCTGTAGCAGAGGGGTGGGCAGCAGTCCGCGTTCCAGTCGGGCGTTCTCCTGGGCGCGCAGCGTCGACTCGGTGAGCTGGTGCTGCGCCACGTCGGCGCGCTTGCGTTCGACGGCGTAGCGGATGGCGCGGGTGAGCAGCCGTCCGTCGAGTTCGCCGCGCAGGAGATAGTCCTGGGCGCCGACACGCACCGCCTCGGCGGCCAGCTCGGTGTCGTCCTCCGCGGTGAGCGCGAGGACGGCGTGGCGCGGTGCGATGCGCAGGACGTGCGTGAGAGTGGCGAGCCCGGCGGGCCCCTCGGCGCCCTCGCCGGCGCGTGTCTCGCTGCTGGGCGGCAGAGCCAGGTCCAGCAGGATGCAGTCGACGTCGTCCGTGAGGAGGCGGCCCGCCTCGGTCAGATTGCGGGCGGTGCGGATGCGTACCCGGGTGCCGGCCGCGGCCGGGAGCTCGGGGACGGTGAAGGTGCCCGCCGGGTCGTCCTCGATCACCAGGAGGGTGAGGTCGGCGACGTGGGTGGTTTCCACAGCGGGAATGGTGTGCTGCTGCGGTACGGGTACGGGCATCGGTTCGGTTTCCTTCCCTCCCCCCGAGGGCGCGGCGGAACGACGATCGACGACCCGCCAGACCGGGACGATAGCGGTACCGGACAAACGAACGGAATGGCGAACGGCAACCGACCCCTGGCATATGCGGAGCCATAAGCCGCGTCTTGTCACGGATCCGGCGCGATGTGCCCGCCCGGGACCGGGTGGGGAGTCATGACAAACATCACCCCGCGGTGGGGCCGGGGGGTGGCGTGGCTCACGGCGCGCGCGTGGTCCCGGTCACCGGGTGCGGCCGCGTGGTCCGGGTCACTGGACGCGGGTGGCTGGTGCGGGGGCCTTCACTTGTCCGGGCGGACGACCCCGAGGATCTCCATCGAGCCCGCGCCCGCCAGCGTGACATTCCGGCCCGGGCGCGGTGCGTGCACGATTGCGCCGTCGCCGATGTACATCCCCACATGGCTGGCGTCACCGTGGTAGATGATCAGGTCGCCGGGGCGCATGTCCTTGATCGCGATGTGCGGGAGCTGCCGCCACTGTTCCTGCGAGGTGCGCGGGATCGGCCGTCCCGCCGCCGCCCACGCCTGGGACGTCAGCCCGGAGCAGTCGTACGATCCCGGGCCTTCGGCCCCCCACTCGTATGGCTTGCCGATCTGCGACGTCGCGAAGGCCACGGCCTTCTTGCCGCGCTCGCTCGCCTCGCGGTTGATCTCCTTGAGGGCGCCGGAGCCGAGCCAGGCGGTCTGTGCCCGGTACTCCGCCTCCTGCTCCAGCTCGAGGAGACGGGCCCGCTCCTCCTTCTCCAGCTGTGATTCCAGCTTCTTCGCGGCGGCGATCTGCGCGTTGATCTGCTTCTTGGCCTTGGCCTGTTTGATCCGGTTGGCTTCGAGCTTCTTCCAGTTGGTGCTCGCGTCCTTGGTGTACATCTCCAAGTCCGCCTGAGTCCTGGTCATTTCACCGAGGACTCCCTTGGCTGCCTGCTGGCCCTGCCAGACCCGGTTGATGCCGTCCATGAACATCTGCGGGTCGTCGCTGAGCATCAGTTGCGCGCCCGGCGGCAGCCCGCCGGTCCGGTACTGCTCGCGGGCCTGGGCGCCCGCTTTGCTCTTGAGGTCGGCGATCTTCGCCTGTCCGTCGACGATCGCCTTCGCCAGTTCGACGATCTCGCCGGACTGCTTCTTGGCCTGCTCGTCGGCGAGGTTGTACGCATCGGTGGCCGCCCCGGCCTTGCGGTAGAGGGCGTCTATCTCCTTGCGCACCTCTTCGAGGCTCTTCTTCGGCGCTTTGGAAGAGGCGGTGGGGGAGGGCGGTGCGGGCGCCGCGAATGCCTGGGTCGGCGCGGTCAGTACGGTCAGCGTGCAGACCAGAGTGATCGCGGCAGCGGCACAGTGGCGTCGGTTCACGAGCTCCCCCTCCGAACGGATCTGATTTACCGTCAGTAACGTTTTTGCGACGTCGAGATCGTGCCATGCCGTACCTAAAAGCAACAGAGGCAGACAGCTCCTGTCCTGACGGGCACTCGGGTCACACGGGTCATGCCGATGCGCGGGATCGCTCCCCCTCGTCTGGGACGAACGACGCCCCGTCCCCGTTCCCGGGTGTCCCTCGAATCACTCTCGCTCAGAAACGGCCGGGTTCGGGCCGCAGAGCCGCCCATTTCACCGTGACTTCACCCTGCCGCCACCGCCGTACCCCGTCCGTCAGCGGCCAGTCGCCGGAAAGCGAACGCACCGCGGTGATCCAGCGCTGCCGCGCGCCCAGCGAGGCGTACGGCGCCGCGGCGGCCCACGCCCGGTCGAAGTCGCGCAGGAACGCGTGGACCGGTTCGCCCGGCACATTGCGGTGGATCAGCGCCTTGGGGAGTCGTTCCGCGAGATCGGAGGGGCGGTCCAGGGAGCCGAGGCGGGTCGCGAACGTGACCGTGCGCGGGCCCTCCGGGCCGAGCGCCACCCATACATGGCGGCGCCCGATCTCGTCACAGGTGCCTTCCACCAGCAGCCCGTCGGGCGCGAGCCGGGCGCAGAGCCGCTGCCAGACCGCGGCGACCTCACCCTCGTCGTACTGGCGCAGTACGTTCGCCGCCCGGATGAGGGCGGGGCGGCCGGCCAGCGGGATCTCGAAGCCGCCGTGGACGAAGGTGAGCCCCTCTTCCTCGTACGGTTTCGCCGCCGCGACCCGCTCCGGGTCGATCTCGATGCCGACGACCGCCGTGCGCGGTTCGGCGGTGCGCAGACGGTGCAGCAGCTCCACGGCGGTCCAGGGCGCGGCCCCGTACCCGAGGTCGACGGCGACGGGTGCGTCGGAGCGGCGCAGGGCCGGACCGTGCGTGGCGGCGATCCAGCGGTCCATGCGGCGGAGCCGGTTCGGGTTGGTGGTTCCGCGGGTCGCGGTGCCGATGGGGCGCATGTCAGCGAGCCTAACGATCCCTGGGACGGCGACCTGCAGGGCCGTCGCGTCCGGGTAGGCATCGTGACGCGCCGTGATCGAGCGTAATGATTTGGTAAAGCGGAAATGAAAGGGCGTATTCCGCTGTTCCAGCCTTTCGATGGGGCTCCGTGTCCCTTCGGTGTCGTGCCCTGAGCGAGGAGGACCGGACGACGTGAGCCAGTACGTCTCTCGGCTCGGCAGCAGCCGTATGGCGCCGCGCCTCAGGTTCCCCGCCACCTTTCCCGGCAGCCACCGCAAACCCCGCCGCGTCGCGATGCTCTCCGTCCACACGTCCCCGCTGCACCAGCCGGGCACGGGCGACGCGGGCGGCATGAACGTCTACATCGTGGAGCTGGCCAAGCGGCTCGCCGCGATCGGCATCGAGGTGGAGATCTTCACCCGGGCCACCACCGGTGCACTGCCCCCGGCGGTCGAGATGTCGCCCGGTGTCCTGGTCCGGCATGTCGACGCGGGACCGTACGAAGGTCTGGCCAAGGAGGACCTGCCCGCCCAGCTCTGCGCCTTCACGCACGGCGTGATGCAGGCCTGGGCCGGCCAGCGGCCCGGCTACTACGACCTGGTCCACTCCCACTACTGGCTCTCCGGCCATGTCGGCTGGCTCGCCGCGCAGCGCTGGGGCGTTCCCCTCGTCCACGCCATGCACACCATGGCCAAGGTGAAGAACGCCGCGCTCGCCGAGGGCGACACCCCCGAGCCGGCCGCCCGGGTCATCGGTGAGACACAGATCGTCAATGCCGCGAACCGGCTGATCGCGAACACCGCGGAGGAGGCGGACGAGCTCGTCCGCTTCTACGAGGCCGATCCGGCAGCGGTCGCCGTCGTGCACCCCGGGGTCAACCTCGACCGCTTCCGCCCCGCCGACGGGCGGGCCGCCGCCCGGGCCCGCCTCGGACTGCCCCAGGACGCCCTCATACCGCTCTTCGCGGGCCGCATCCAGCCGCTGAAGGCTCCCGATGTGCTGCTGCGCGCGGTGGCCGTGCTGCTGGACCGGAACCCCTCGCTCCGTTCCCGCATTGTCGTTCCGGTGGTCGGCGGCCCCAGCGGCAGCGGGCTCGCCAAGCCGGAGGGCCTGCAGAAGCTGGCGGCGCGGCTGGGGATCGCCGATGTCGTACGGTTCCACCCGCCGGTCGGCCAGGACCAGCTCGCCGACTGGTTCCGGGCGGCGTCCGTGCTGGTCATGCCCTCGTACAGCGAGTCCTTCGGCCTGGTCGCCATCGAGGCGCAGGCGGCGGGCACCCCCGTCGTCGCGGCGGCCGTGGGTGGGCTGCCGGTGGCGGTACGGGACGGGGCGAGCGGTTTCCTGATCCCCGGGCACGACCCGGAGGCGTACGCACAGGCGCTGGCCCGGTTCGGCGAGTCGCCGGAGCTCGTCGCCCGGATGGGTGGGGCGGCGGCCGCGCATGCGCAGGGCTTCGGCTGGGACACGGCCGCGTCCGCGACCGCGGACGTGTACACCGCGGCGATGCACGAACACCGCCGTCGCGTCCGCGGCCACCACGTCTGACGTACGCGCCCACCACGGCCGACGCGCACCCGCGCCGGGGCGACGGACGCCCGCACCACACCTCACGTACGCTCACCCCATGGCTGACGTATCCGCCGAAGCGGCAACAGCGCAGGTCATCGAGGCGACGCTGAAGGAAGCCGGGCTCGAGTGGGAGAGCCCCGACCGCGGTACCTACGTGGTGAAGCTTCCCGGTACCCGCAAGCTGTCCACCACCTGCTCGCTCATCGTCGGCAAGCACTCGCTCTCCCTCAACGCCTTCGTCATCCGCCACCCGGACGAGAACGACGCGGCGGTCCACCGCTGGCTGCTGGAGCGCAACCTCCGCCTCTTCGGTGTGAGTTACGCGATCGACCGGCTCGGCGACATCTACCTCGTCGGCCGGCTGCCGCTCTCCGTGGTCACGCCGGAGGAACTGGACCGGCTGCTCGGCACGGTCCTCGAAGCGGCCGACGGCTCCTTCAACACGTTGCTGGAGCTGGGCTTCGCGAGCGCGATCCGCAAGGAGTACGCGTGGCGGGTGTCGCGCGGTGAGTCCACGCGGAACCTGGATGCGTTCACGCATCTGACTCGGCAGCCCCCCAACTGACCTCCCTCGCCAACGTCCTGCACCGGTGCCGTACCCGACGGCTCCGCCGGCGCCGCCCCCCCGCACTCAACCGTGCCGTCGCCGCTGCCGGAGAGCGTGGTGGTGGCCCGCCCGCATCACCGCCGTGCACAGAGACCGGGGCGCCCCGGAGCGCCCGCTCCCGCTCGGCTCGGCAGGCGAGAGAGTCCCTTCACGGGATGATCACAACGCAATCACGATCACGTGCGGTGACCTCATTGGTTGATCGTCAAACCATGGCCCGCTCATAGGGTTTGGGACATGAGACCTGCTGCTCTACGCCGTACCGCCGTTGCCGCCGCCTGCGCGATGTCCCTGACCCTGCTTGCCACCGCTTGTGGCGGAGACTCCGACTCCGGCAGCAAGGGCGCCGACGGCAAGGGCAAGGAGAGCGCCGCGGCCCACCCTGCCGTCAAGGCGCTGACCGCCGCGGAGCTGGACAAGGTCGCGCTGGTCCAGGGTGACGTCAAGGGGCACAAGGTCGCCGATACGGGCAAGGCCGATGTCGTCTCGGCCTCCGACGCCACTGCGGACAAGGAGGCCTGTGAGCCTCTCGCCGACGCGCTGATGGGCGCCGAGCTCGGTACGCCCGCGGCGGTCAACCGGCGCAAGGTGATCAGCGAGCCCAAGAAGGGCCAGAAGGACAAGCTGGACAGCGCGGACGCGGGCGAGACCTTCACCGCCGCCTTCGACATCACGACGACGCTGACGTCCCTCGCCTCGTACGACGGCAAGGGCGCCCAGGACGCTGTCGAAAGCCTGCGCACCGCGGCGACCGCGTGCTCCGGCGGCTTCACCCTCGCCGCGGGCGGGACGAAGCAGAAGGTCGTCACGATCAAGGAGGAGAAGATCTCGGGCGGCGAGGAGGCCGCCGCCTGGACGCTGACGGTGGAACAGGACGGCGAGAAGGCCCCGCTCAAGCTGATCGTCGCACGCCAGGGCGCCACGGTCGCGTTGTTCAGCGCTCTCAACCTGGCCGCTTCCGGCACGGGCCAGGACTTCGAACTGCCGACCGCGGTGGTCGACGCACAGCTCGCAAAGCTCGCCTGAGCGGCGGAACTCAGGGAAGCGGTACCAGCCGCACCACGGTGACGGTGAGGACGGACCCGGAGACGTAATAGAGCACGATGGCCCCGGCGACCGTGGCCTCACGTCGGTCGTGCTCACTCTTGACGGCGGACGACCCGTGCCCGTACGGGTCGCTCCCCAGGGTGCGTGCCATCTCGTCCCGGAAGGTGTCGCCTTCCCGCATCTTGGCCAGGGTGTCGTCGGCGGGCGGAGCGTAGGAAATTCGGAAGCTCAAGCGACGCTCCGCCTCTCGGCCTCGTCCCGCGCCAGCCGGTCCAGGATCCGCTCGGCCTCGGGATCGGGCACGGCCTCCAGCATCCAGTGCCGCATCACGGCCTGGATCTCCTGCACTCCGGCCCCATTGATGGCGCGGTCGAACTCCTCGCGTCTCTCCTCGGGCAGCGTGGCCCGGATGTCCGGAATGCTGTTGGGCACGTCGACTTCGGTGCCGCCGACAAACGTCTTCAGTGGCTTGCCCATGACCGTTCTCCCGATCGCCCAACGCGCTGCGTCACACAGTACGGCGGTGGATACGGGCCGTCACCTCGCGCGCCGCCACCACTTCTTGGAAGCAGGTGCCGGGTCGTCAGAAACCGAGGCGGCCGACGGCTCGGGCAGTTCCCGTACGGCGGACCGGATCCGGTCGAACGTGGCGACCGGATGCCCCGAGCCGCCACTCGGCAGGACGACGCCGAGACAGACCAGCTTGAACCGCTGGTCGTCGAGGTGGATGCCGACGAAGACGGGCGCCCCGACACATCCCACGGGAACGGTGCAGTCGAAGCGGACCTGCCCGTCGTCCGCGTCCCGTACGACGTTCCCCACGACGACGGCCTGCGGCCGGTCGGTCCGGTCCGGCCCGACATCATGCCCCAGGACATACGCGGGAACCGGCTTGCCGCCGATACCGGCGACGTCCTCCGCCGTCGCCGCCAGCCCGTCGGTGATCTCGTCGGTCGCCCACTCCCACCGCTTGCGCCGGGCGTGCGCGTGCAGCGGGGCGGCGGGCATCACCGCGACGCCTGACTCACCGAGCGGGATCCACTCGTCCTCGAACGCGCGCATCGCGAGGGCGTTGGCGCTCATGGCCGACGTCGACAGCTCGGGCCGCAGCCGCACCTCGGCGAGGTCGTACCGGGTCAACGCGCGGGCTGTCACCAGATACTGCCGGACGGTCTCCGTGTCACCCTGCTTGTCGACGAGGTCGTTGAACCAGAACGCCGTCCCGAAGTCCGTTCCGCGATGGGCTTGCTGGTACGGCAGAGTGGAACGGGCGGCGTTGGTGGTGATGGCGTCGATGATCGAACGGTGATCAGCAGTCTGTGCGGACATGAGGCTGGACCCTAGCGGAGCGGATCGGAATCGGCGCCGGGACCTCTCCGCGCGGTCAGCGAGGGGCTGTTGGCGTCCGGTCGAGCGATGGCGATCGGGAGAGGCGGGCGCTCCCAAGCGGCTAGGGCGTGTTTCGAAAGTCCCGCCTGGCCCGCCCTACGGGCGGACGACGCTACTTTCGAAAAACCCCCCCCTACCGCGCCGGGGGCAACCCAGGCGGTGGGCGGGCGA